>JBCCMR010000279.1:0-4107 GCA_039026255.1 Pseudomonadota bacterium | reverse complement strand
CCTGACCGCTGGAACCCGAAAAAGGCATTTCAATTCGCCGCGCTCGACACCGCAGGTACGTTTTGGCGCCACATGGAGGCGCGCACCGGCGTCGGCAGCGGCTATGGCCGCATCGGCCGCGCCATGCCAATCCTGACCGAAGATGCGCGCGCCCTAGCCCGGTCCCGCCAGGCGGACGCCACCGAAAATTGGCAGGGCCGCTACCGATGGGAGGTGCGCGATGACGCCCTACCGCGGGCGGTTGCCCCCCACGGCGCAGTTGTCGAAAGCCTGGCCGCCCGCATCCACCCGGGCCGTGCGGTGCTGACGCTTGCCGCGGCCTGCCGCCGGGCCGGGGTAGATATCCGGGAAAATACGCCGGTGGCGCGGCTTCAATCGCTAGACAGCGACCGGGTGATCCTGGCGGCGGGCGTGGGCGGGTTTGACCTCTTGGCACCCTTCACATCGCGCCATCCGGGCAGCGGGCAAAAGGGGCAGGCGGCGCTCTTGGGGGCTGACTGGCGCAGGCGCCCGCAGGTCTATGCGGACGGGCTTTACCTGGTACCCCAGGACGGGGGCGTCCTGTCGGTGGGCTCCACCTCGGAGGGGGTGTTCGACCATCCCACCGCCACGGACCAAGGGCTGGACGCGCTCTTGATGCGCGCGCGGGGTATGTTCCCCGACCTCGCCCGGGCGCCGGTTCTGCGCCGCTGGGCGGCCCTGCGCCCAAAACCGCGCAAACGCGACCCGATGCTGGGACCGGTGCCGATGCTCAGCGGCGCCTTTGTGGCGCTCGGCGCGTTCAAAATCGGCTTTGGGCTAGCCCACCACGTCGGTGAAGTGATGGCTGCTGCGGTGATCGACGGCGCCCCCCTGCCGGAGGCGTTTTCGGTGGCCCACCACACCGGGCCCTGAGACGTGCCGGTGCAGTGGCGCCTAGCGGGCGCTGGCCCGCGCCGTCACGCATTGCCGCCCGTCTCCGGCCCGGGCCCAAAGGGCCAACCCGTCGGCATCCTGGCGCGCGCAGAAAGCCACATCCTCCCCGTCGAAAAGCGGCGCGGTGGCGCGAAACTCAAACCGGGTGAGGCGCCCTAGCATACCCTCGGCCAGGTGGATGAGACGCTGCGCCAGAAGCGGGCCATGCACCACCAGCCCCGGGTAGCCTTCGACCCCGGTTGCATAGTCCCGGTCGTAATGGATGCGATGGCCGTTGAAGGTCAGCGCCGAATACCGAAAGAGGTCCACCGGTGTGAACCGCGCCCCTTGCGACACCGTCTCATCAATCGGCGCTTGGGGCGCTTGGCCCGGCGGGGCGTCGGCGGCGCGGTAAAGCACGGTCTGCGTCTCTTGCAGGCAGGGGGCGCCGCCCTGGGACAGGATGTGGCAAAGCTCAACCACCGCAAAAGGGCCGCTGCGGCCTATTTTACGACGGATATCAGTGATGCGCGTCTCGCGCGTGGCGCTTTGTCCCAGCTGAAGCTGCGCCAGAAAATCAAGCGTCCCGCCCGCCCACATACGCCGCGGAAAACTTAGGTCGGGGATGAAGTCGCCCAGCCGCGGATGCCCATCACGACCAAGCGCCGCCGCCGGTTGCGCGTCCCAGAAATAAGCCCAGTGCCAGAACGGCGGCAGCGTGTCGCCGGGGACCGGCGCGGGACCGGGGATGCCCAACGCCGCCTGCATCGCCGCGGCCCGCGCCGGGTCCAAAAATCCGGTTGTCTGTTGCGTTTTTCCAATAGGGTCCATAGCCATACCCTTGCCCGATCCGCCGGAGGGACGCCATGGCCCACGTGACGCAAATTGACCACTTGGTACTGACCTACGCCGACGTCGATGCCACCGTGGCGTTTTACAGCGCTCTCGGCATGGAGGCGGAAACCTTCGCGCCCCCCGGGGGCGGTGACCTGCGCTGCGCGTTGCGGTTTGGGACGCAGAAGATCAACCTCCACAGGGCCGATGCGCCCTTTGCACCGCACGCGGACCGGCCCACCCCGGGAAGCGCGGATCTCTGCTTTCTCAGCGACACGGATCTGGGCGAGTGGCGGGCGCATCTAGCACGCGCGGGTATCGCGGTGATTGATGGGCCAGTGCAGCGTACGGGCGCCCGGGGCCCAATCCTGTCGATCTATATGCGCGACCCGGACGGCAACCTGATCGAGATTGCCAACCGTGTCTGAGGCGCTTGCGAACCTGCACCAAGTGCTGGCGCTGTCGGGGGCCCAGTGGTGGGCCTGTGCCGCGGCGGTAACGCTGTCGGCCTTTGTTCAGCGCCTGTCAGGACAAGCGTTTGGTATCGTTGCCGCCCCGCTTGTGGCCCTGGCGGCGCCGGAATATCTGCCCGCGGGGCTTTTGCTTCTGGGAATTGTTGTCGGGATCACCTCGACCGCCGTGGACCTGAGCGCTGTGACCGCGCGCGAATTTTGGCCGGGCGCCGCGGGGCGCGCTCTAGGCGCGGTGCTAGCAGCGCTCGTGGCGGCGCAACTGACTTCGCCCCGGCTTTTAGCCGCCCTCATCGCCGCGATTGTGCTTTTGGCCATCGCGCTGAGCCTTTCGGGCCTGCGGGCGCCCATTCGCACCTCGACCCTTTCTATTGCCGGAGTGGCGGCGGGTCTTATGGGCACGCTCACGGCCGTGGGAGCACCGCCCATGGCACTGCTTTATCAACACGAACCGGCCAAACGGGCGCGGGCCATGCAGAACGCGTTTTTCTGCTGGGGCATGGTGGTGAGCGTGTTGGCGCTCTGGTGGCAGGGGCTTGTGACCGCACGCCACATCACGTTTTCGGCCAGCCTAATCCCGGCCATTGCGCTTGGGCTTCTGGTATCGATGCCAGTTGCCCGGCGCATGGAACGGCGTGCCATCCGGCCTTTTGCCCTGGGGCTGTCGGCGCTTGCAGCGGTGACGCTTCTGGTGCGGGTAATAGCCTACGCCTGAGCCTGAACCATGGTGCGTGTCGGGAAGGGAATATCCACCCCGGCGGCATCGAAGCCGTCTTTTGCGCGCCGCGTTAGGTCAAACTTCACGCCCCAGTAATCCCCGGCATCCACCCAGACACGCACAGTGAAATCGACCGAGCTATCACCGAGGTTGGTCACCTTCACAAAAGGCGCCGGGTCATCGGTGATGCGGTCATCGGCGGCGATGAGGTCCGTAAGCACCTTTTCGGCGGCCTTCAGGTCCGACCCGTAGCTGACCCCAAAAACCAGGTCCACACGGCGCGTGTCGTGGTGAGAATAATTCACGATCGGCGCGCCAAAGACCTGCCCGTTGGGCAGAATGATCTGCACATTGTCGGGGGTGGTCAGTTCGGTAGTGAAAAGCGTGATCTCGGCCACGGTGCCAGCGTGGCCCGCGACCTCGACATATTGGCCGATGCGGATCGGGCGAAAGACAATCAGCATAACCCCCGAGGCCAGATGGCCTAACGTCCCCTGGAGCGCGAGGCCAATAGCCAGGCCCGCGGCACCCACGACAGCCACCACCGACGCGGTCTGGATGCCAAACCGCGCCAGCACCACAATCCCCGCAAAGGCCAAGATGGCGTAGGCGGCCAGGCTCCCCAAGAATGAAAATAGCGTGTCGTCGATGTCGGGGTGTTCGCGGCTGTAGCCAACGATAAGCCGCCGCACCCAGCCCGAGAGCCAATAGGCCGCAATCAGTATCAGCGCCGCGTAAACCGCGTTCGCCAACAAGCCAAAGATCCATGCCATGGCCGCCCCCTAGAAGTAGTCGAAGTCGAAGTTCACAAGCGCCAGGTCAGACTTTTGCACGTTAATCAGCGTCAACGACTGCCCTTCACCCAGGTTCGTGAACACCAGGTCGTCGCCGTCTTCCACCGCGTCAGCCAGAATTGCGTTGAATTTGATTTCGTCACTGTCGAATTCGTTGCCGTATTCGTAGAACTCAAGCTGATCGTTCTCGGACACAGAAAAGTCCATGATGACGTCGTTTTGCGGGTCTGCGGCGTCTCCGTTTTTGACCACGTAGACAAATTCGTCCCGTCCGGTGCCGCCGTAGAGCGTGTCGATGCCCCACCGTCAAACTAGCCTGGTTGGCCTATTCAAAGATGGTCCCTTCAAAGCTGCCCTAGAGTCTAAAACCATTCCGGTGCAAATTCTCTCCGGTTCT
>JBCCMR010000278.1:0-4111 GCA_039026255.1 Pseudomonadota bacterium | reverse complement strand
GTCCTGCTGTCGGATGTGGACGGGCTCTACACGGCGAACCCGCGCCAGGACCCGAGCGCGCGCCATCTGCCCGAGGTCACGCGCATCACCCCCGAGATCGAGGCCATGGCAGGCGATGCGGGCACCGCCGGCGCCCGCGGCGGCATGAAGACCAAGATTATGGCCGCCAAGACCGCCATGCAGGCGGGCTGCGCCATGGTCATCACCGAGGGCGCTGTGATGGGCCCCTTGGGTGCGCTTTCTCGCGGGGCGCGGGCCACCTGGTTCTTGCCCGCTGCCACGCCCGCGGCGGCGCGCAAGCAGTGGATCGGCGCCATGAAGCCGCGCGGCACACTGACAATCGACGCCGGTGCAGCGGCGGCGTTGCGCGCGGGGAAATCGCTTTTGCCCGCAGGTGTGCAGGCGGTTACGGGCCGTTTCGGACGCGGCGACCCGGTGACCATCGCCACCGAAGACGGTCAGGCCCAGGCCATCGGCCTGGCAGCTTATTCTAGTGACGAAGCGGCGGCTATTGCCGGGCGCCGCAGCGGTGACATAGTGGCGGTGTTGGGCTATGCCGGACGCGCCGCGCTGGTGCACCGCGACGATATGGTGACATGAGGACCCCGATGGATCAGATCAGCCCCCAAGGTCTTATGCAACGCATTGGCCAAGCCGCCCGGGCCGCCGCCGCCGACCTGGCCTTTACGCCAGCCTCGGCAAAGACCCAGGCGCTCACGGTGGCGGCGGATGCGATGCTCGATGCCCGGTCCGATATCCTGGACGCAAACGCCCGCGATCTGGCTTTTGGCCGGGAAAAGGGGCTCAGTGCGGCGCTGATAGATCGGCTAACCTTAAATCCCGACCGCATCCTGGCTATGGCCGATGGCTTACGCGCTGTGGCCGCCCAGGACGACCCGGTGGGTCAAGTCATCGACCATTGGCAGCAGCCCTCGGGGCTCGACATCAGCCGGGTGCGCACGCCCCTGGGCGTGGTGGGCGTGATTTATGAAAGCCGCCCGAACGTGACCGCGGACGCCGGCGCGCTCTGCTTGAAATCGGGCAACGCGGCGATCCTGCGCGGCGGCTCGGAAAGCCTCCACAGCTCCACCGCGATCCACGCCTGTCTGGTGCGCGGCCTGGCTGCCGCTGGACTGCCCGAGGCGGCTATTCAGTTTATCCCCACCCGCGACCGGGCGATGGTGGGCGAAATGCTGGGCGCCCAAGGCGTGATTGACGTCATCGTGCCGCGCGGGGGGCGGGGTCTTGTGGGCCGCGTCCAGGAAGAGGCCCGCGTGCCGGTCTTTGCCCACCTGGAGGGCATCTGCCACATCTACGTGGACCCGTCGGCCGACCCGGAAAAGACCCGCGCAGTGGTTCTGAACGCCAAGACCCGGCGCCCGGGCATCTGCGGCGCGGCTGAGTGCCTGCTGATCGACCGCCGCTACTGGGACAGCCGCGGTGCGACCTTTGTCAGCGACCTGATTGAAGCGGGCGTGACCGTCTTCGGAGACCGCGATCTGCAGGTGATTGAGGGCGTGACCCCCGCCGAAGACAGCCATTGGGGCACGGAGTTTCTGGACCTGCGTATCGCGGCGCGCGTGGTCGACGGCATGGACGACGCCATCGCCCATATCCGCCGCTACGGGTCCGACCACACCGAATGCATCATGGCCGAGGACGTGGCCGCCCAAAACCGGTTTTTTGCCCGGGTGGACAGCGCCATCGTGATGGCCAACGCCTCCACCCAGTTCGCCGACGGCGGCGAATTCGGCATGGGCGCGGAGATCGGCATCGCCACGGGCAAGATGCACGCGCGCGGGCCGGTGGGGGCCGAGCAGCTCACCAGTTTCAAATACCAGGTGCGTGGAAACGGCACCGTACGCCCATGATAGCCGCTTACGACGGGTCGGGTGACCTGCGCCGAGCCACCGGATCCGACTGCCCCGGGCTCAGCGCGATGGTGCTGCGGTCAAAGGCGTCGAACGGCTATGATGCGGCTTTCATGGCAGCCTGCGCTGACGAGCTTGCGGTCACGCCGGAGCGGTTGCGCGGGCAAGAGGTTTGGGTGATCGACGGCCCCGGCGGACCCCTCGCCTGCGCTGCCCTGGACCCGGACGGGGGCGAGGCGTTGGGAGAGGTGTCGCTTTTCTTTGCCGATCCCACGGCCCAGGGGCGCGGCCTGGGCAAACGGCTATGGCACCACATCGTGGCTCGGGCCCGGGTTCTTGGACTGCGGCGGCTGGCGCTTGACGCCGACCCAGTGGCCGAGCCGTTTTACGCCTCCATGGGATGCCGCACTGTGGGCCGGGTGCCCAGCGGCTCCATCCCCGGGCGCACCCTGCCGCACATGATCTGCGATCTCTGACTGCCGCGTATCCTGGCACGGGCGGCCCCTTGCGCTGGCTGGTCGGGCAGGGGACACTACCGGACGAAGCACCGAAAACCTGACCGGAGACGCCCATGGCCGCCCTGACCCCCCCTGTGTGCGATTTTGGCGCCCCGGCGCCTAACTTTGCGCTGCCTGCCACCGACGGCAAGACCTATCGCCGGGACGACCTGGCGGGCGACAAGGGGCTTTTGATCATGTTCATCTGCAACCACTGTCCTTTTGTGATCGCAGTGCTCGACAAAATTGTGCGTGACGGGCGCGATCTGCAGGCGCTGGGAATCGGCGTGGCGGCAATCTGCTCGAACGACCCCCGCCAATACCCGGAGGACGACTTCGGCCCGATGACCGCGCTGGCCAAGGCCCGCGGCTTCACTTTCCCCTACCTCCACGACGTCGACCAATCCGTGGCGCGCGCCTACGGCGCGGTCTGCACGCCCGATTTCTTCGGCTATGACGCGGGGCTTGAGCTTCAGTACCGGGGACGGATCGACGCGAGTCGAGGCACCGTGGTCGGCGATCTCCCGCGGGAGCTTTATGAGGCCATGGCGCAGGTGGTCGAAACCGGTAAAGGCCCGCAGGAGCAGACGCCCTCTATCGGGTGCTCCATCAAATGGGCTTCTGCCTGACGCGGCGCTAAACGCTTACCGCAGCTTAGGCGCGGCCTGTGACACGCTGTCCGGAACTGTCAATTTTGTGCAAGGCGCTTGCCAGGGCAGGGGGACTTCCTATATCTGCGAATGATTATCAGTTTCATTCAAAGGTATCCCATGAAACGCTTCCTTTCGCTTGTTGCTGCCGCGACCGCGTTGGCGACCACCTTTGGCGGCCCAGCCGCGGCCGGGGACCGCCTGAAAGTGGTCACTACCTTCACGGTGATCGCCGACATGGCCCAGAACGTGGCAGGCAACGCGGCCGACGTGGTTTCTGTGACCCGCCCGGGGGCAGAGATCCATGGCTACCAGCCCACCCCCCGGGACCTGGTGAGCGCCTCTGACGCGGACCTCATACTCTGGAACGGGCTTAATCTGGAGCTTTGGTTCGAACAGTTTTTGTCGAACCTGGGCGATATCCCGTCCGTCACGGTCAGCGAAGGCATCGCGCCTATCCCCATCGCCGAAGGCACCTATGAAGGCAAACCAAACCCGCACGCCTGGATCGGCGCCGATGCCGCCATGGTCTATGTGGACAATATCCGCGACGCCCTTGCCGCCGCCGACCCGGCCAACGCGGACACCTACACCGCAAACGCTGAAAGCTATAAGTCGGCTATTCGCGCCGTGCTCGAACCGTTGCGCGCCGAGCTTGCGGCTATCCCAAAAAACGACCGGTGGTTGGTGACCTGCGAAGGGGCGTTTTCCTACCTGGCGCGGGATTTTGGCCTGCGGGAACTCTACCTCTGGCCGATGAACGCGGACGCCGTGGGCACACCCCAGCAGGTGCGCCGGGTGATCGACACCGTCCGCGCCGAAGACATCCCCGTGGTCTTTTGCGAAAGCACCGTCAGCACCGACCCGGCCCGCCAGGTGGCGCGCGAAACCGGTGCGGCCTACGGGGGCGAGCTTTATGTCGACAGCCTGTCGGAGGCTGGCGGTCCGGTACCCACCTACCTCGACCTCTTGCGCGTAACCTCGACGACGGTGGCGCGCGGTCTGACCGGGGGTGGCAGTTGAGCCGCGCCCCCCAGCTCCGGGCGTGACGGCGATGCTGGACAAAGGCGCGCCAGAGACGGCCGCGCCCGGG
>JBCCMR010000277.1:0-4145 GCA_039026255.1 Pseudomonadota bacterium | reverse complement strand
GTGCGCTGCGCCAAGTCATAGATTGTGCCGCGGTTTTCATGGGTCGCGGCAATATCAAGGAAGCACAGCTCATCCGCCCCCGCCGCGTCGTAGGCGCGGGCACTTTCAACCGGGTCGCCTGCGTCGACAAGATCGACAAAGTTCACACCCTTGACCACACGCCCTTCGGCAACGTCGAGGCAGGGTATGATGCGGGTCTTCAGCATAAGCGGGCTAGAGCATGGGGTTGGGGACGATGACTTGGGACGCCTACTCCGGGCAGGGGGGACAGCGCAAGGGTAAGCACAGGGTGGGCGCGGGTCGGGTTAGTTGCCCGGTGTGACCGCGGGGCTCGCCAGGGCCGTGGCGATGGGCTACCACCCCGCTGATGGAGATATTTTGCGCCGCAAAACCCGGGTTGGAGCCGGTGCTCGCCAGGGAAATGGCAGCGCTGGGCCTGGCACCCCATGCGCCCGTGCCCGGTGGCGTGACCTGCGAGGGCAGTTGGACCACCGTTTGGCGCGCCAATCGGGACCTGCGTTGCGCCGACCGGGTGCTTCTGCGTTTGGCCAGCTTCCGCGCCATGCATCCGGCCCAGCTTGATAAGCGGGCGCGAAAACTGCCCTGGGCGACTTGGCTACCGCCTGGCGCCGCCGTTACGGTAGAGGCCACGTCCCGCAAATCGCGCATCTATCACGCAGGCGCCGTGAAGACCCGCGTAGCTGGGGCAATTGAGGCGGCCCTCGGCGCCAAGGCTGGCGGGGCTCCAACGCACCGGGTCTTTGCCCGGCTCGATGATGATCTTTGCACGCTTAGCCTTGATACTTCGGGTGAGCCTCTTCACCGACGGGGTGCCAAGACATGGGTAGGCAAAGCCCCCTTGCGCGAAACGCTTGCAGCGGCCTTTCTGGCCCAATGCGGCTATGATCCGGCAGAGCCCCTCGTCGATCCGATGTGCGGGTCGGGCACGATCCTGATCGAAGCCGCAGAGATCGCTGCCGGACTTGTGCCCGGGCGCGCGCGGCGTTTTGCCTTCGAGACCTTACCAAGTTTTGACCAAAGGGCGTACGCCGCGTTGCCCGGTGCGGCGCCCCGCGCCAAGGCCCAGATTTGGGGGGCGCCCCGCGCCAAGGCCCAGATTTGGGGGGCGGACCGCGACCAAGGCGCCGTGGCCGGGGCCGAAGCCAACAGCGCCCGCGCAGGGGTGGCCAAGCGCATAACGCTAACACGGGCGCCGCTGAGCGATCTGGCGGTGCCCGCCGGGCCGCCGGGGCTGGTTCTTACAAATCCGCCTTACGGCGCGCGCATCGGCAACCGCAAAACACTCTTTGGCCTTTACGGCGCGCTGGGTGAGGTGCTGCGCAGCCGCTGCCGAGGCTGGCGCTTGGGGATTGTGACGTCTGAAGGTGGTTTGGCGCGGGCGACAGGGCTCGACCTCACCCCGGGGCCGCCAGTGCCCCACGGCGGATTGCAGATACGTCTTTGGCAGACGGGGCCGATTTAGACCGCGGGGTTGCTTAGGCCGCCAAAAGCGCCGCCGCTTCGGCCACATCAATTGCGCCATCATAAAGCGCCCGGCCCGAGATCACACCGTTAAGCGCGGCGCCGCTCGCTTTCAGGGCGCGCAAGTCTTCCATGCGCGACACACCGCCAGACGCGATGACAGGGATCGACACAGCTTGGGCAAGAGCCGCTGTGGCGGCCACGTTTGGGCCACCCATGGCGCCGTCGCGTTCGATGTCCGTGTAGATAATGGCGCAGATGCCCGCGTCTTCAAAGCGCCGCGCCAGGTCGGTCGCGTCAATTTCGGTCTCTTGGGCCCAGCCGCGGGTGGCAACGCGCCCCCCCCGCGCGTCAATTCCCACTGCCACCTGTCCCGGGAAGGCGGCCGCGGCTTTGCGTACAAATGCAGGTTCTTCGACCGCAGCGGTGCCTAGGATCACCCGGGCAAGACCCGCCTCAACCCAACGTTCCACGGTGGCCATGTCGCGAATGCCGCCGCCAAGCTGCGCAGGCACATCGACTGTGGCCAGGATTGACCGCACCGCATCGCCGTTCACGGGCTTGCCAGCAAACGCGCCATTCAGGTCCACCAGATGGAGCCAGGCGCAGCCTGCCTCGGCAAAAGCGGCCGCCTGGGCCGCAGGGTCCATGTTAAAGACCGTGGCCGCGGTCATGTCCCCGCGCAAAAGCCTGACGCAGGCGCCATCCTTTAGGTCGATCGCCGGGTAAAGAATCATCGCGGGTCCTTTGTCTGCGCCGGCGCCGATGCCCGCCCGGCGCGGGCCTAACCCGCAGCGCACCAAATTGCAAAGCGTCCAGGGACGTAGGCGCCCCATGCCCCCACGTCGCGGTTGACCCAAGCGTTAGCGAGCCGCCAAGGTAAGCGTTACACCAACCCGGGGAGGGTACCATGCAACCGACACAATTCACTGCGACTGCCACACTGCGCGCCGCAGTCTTCGCGCTGACCGCGACAGTTTTTGCCGCCGTGGCGCCCAGCGCCGCCCAGGCGGCCGATCCGCTTGTTGGCACCTGGCAGACCATCAAAGACGACAACGGCAACTACGGCCATGTGCGCATCGCTCCCTGCGGAGCAAAGTTCTGCGGCACTCTGGTGCGTAGCTTCGACAGCGCAGGCGAGGCAATCACCTCCGAAAACAACGGTCGCCGCATCATTTGGGATATGGTCCAGGAATCACCGGGTCTTTATTCTGGAGGCAAAGTCTATACCCCGGACCGAGACCGCACCTACAACAGCCGGCTCGAACTCAGCGGCAACCGGCTAAATGTCAAAGGCTGTGTGCTGGGCATCTGCCGGTCTGGCGGCACCTGGTCGCGGGTGAAGTAACCGTGGCGCGCGCGAGCAAGGAGGCTTCCTTTTGAAGCGTCTTTTTCGCCACTGATGCATCCCCGGCTGTGTGCTAAGGCGTCCAACGCAGAAAGTTTGCGATCAGACGAAGCCCCGTGCGCTGACTCTTTTCTGGGTGAAACTGTGTGCCCACGACATTCCCGCGACCCACAAGGGCAGTAATCGCGCCACCGTAGTCCGCATTGGCTAGAAGGTCTGCAGGTGTTTCCGGCAGCAAGTGATAGCTATGCACAAAATAGACGTGGTCCCCGGGCTCAATCCCGTCGAGTATGGGGTGCGCCACCTTAGGGGTCAGGGCATTCCACCCCATATGCGGGATTTTGAGCGCCGGATCAGACGGTTTTAGGCGCACGACTTCCCCAGGGATCCAACCAAAGCCAGCGTGTTCCCCGTGTTCGCGCCCCACCGTGGCCATCATCTGCATGCCCACGCATATGCCCAAAAAAGGCGTGCCCGCTTGGACCCTTTCTTCGATGGCGCCAAAAAGCCCGTCGATGGCGCCCAATTCACGCCGACAATCGCCAAACGCCCCTACCCCGGGAAGCACGACTCGATCCGCCCGGCGCACTGTGTCTGGGTCGCCGCTGACGACAACCGGTCCTGCATCGGTTTCACTAGCCATGCGCTGAAAAGATTTTTCAGCCGATCGTAGGTTGCCAGATTTGTAGTCGACGATGACCGTGGTCATTTGCTGAGCGTGCCTTTGGTCGACGGCACCGCATCGGCCTTGCGCGGGTCAGTTTCCAACGCGTCGCGCAACGCTCGCGCTACGGCCTTGAATGCGGCCTCGGCCATGTGGTGGCTGTTGACACCCGCCAGCGCCTCCACGTGGAGCGTCAATCCCGATTGCATGGCAAATGCGTTAAAAAATTCACGCACCAATTCGGTGTCGAAAGTGCCGATCTTTGGTGTCGGCAGGTCCATGGACCACACCAGAAATGGCCGCCCCGACAGGTCAAGTGCAGCGCGCACCAGCGCGTCATCCATAGGCAGCAGGCAAGAGCCGTAGCGTCGTATGCCACGCTTGTCGCCCGCCGCCTGCGCCAGGGCCTGGCCCAGTGCCAGGCCAACGTCTTCGACTGTGTGGTGGTCGTCGATGTGCAAATCACCCTCGGCGCGCACCGTCATGTCGATTAGCGCGTGGCGCGCCAGTTGATCCAGCATGTGGTCAAAGAACCCTACGCCCGTGCGGTTGTCGTAGTTGCCTGTGCCGTCGAGGTCGATTTCCACGCGGATATCGGTCTCGGCGGTCTTGCGCTTGATCGTGGCGCGTCGCATGGCGGTCTCCTTCCTG
>JBCCMR010000276.1:0-4189 GCA_039026255.1 Pseudomonadota bacterium | reverse complement strand
GTGCTGGGTCGGCGCGAAGATGCCGAAGGTGACCGTGTTGTGCCCGCGCTGGCCACGCCGCAAACGGACGAGCGCGAAACCATGGGTATGAAGATCAGCAGCCTGACCGACGCCCTGCGCGACCGTCTAAACCTGGGAGACAACGCCAAGGGTGTGGTGGTTCTGGAGATTGACGAAGGCTCTGGCGCTTTTGAAAACGGCATCCGCCAGGGTGATCTGATTGCCGAGGTGGGTCAAAAGCCGGTGACGTCAGCCAAAGGCGTGACCGACGCGCTGCAGGCCGCCCGCGATGCCGGACGCAAATCGGTGCTGCTCTTGGTGCGTCGGGCCGGTGATCCACGTTTTGTGGCGCTCTCGCTAGATGGCTAACGCCTAGGTGTTATGCCCTGAAACGCGAACCCCCGCCCAAACTGGCGGGGGTTTTTGTTGCCAGTAGCGCCGCAAAAGAAGCTACTGACGCCAGCTGTCGACCGTTAAACAACCATGGATAGCGGATTTTCCATGTAGCCCACAAACGCGGTCAGCCATTCCGCACCCAGCGCGCCGTCGATCACCCGGTGATCCACCGACAGCGTCACCGACATGACCGTGGCCGTTGTCAGCGCGCCGTCTTCACCCACCACAGGCTGTTTCAATCCGGCGCCTACGGCCAGGATGGACCCGTGCGGCGGGTTGATGACCGCGTCGAAGTTTTCGATCCCGAACATACCCAGGTTCGATATGGCAAAGCTGCCGCCCTGGTATTCCGCCGGGGCCAGCTTGCGGTCCCGGGCACGCGTAGCAAGGTCTTTCATCTGCGCCGAAATGGACGACAGCGTTTTGGTGTCTGCGTCCTGGATCACCGGTGTGAAAAGACCGCCTTCAATGGCCACGGCCACAGCCACGTCCGATGCTTTCATCTGTAAAATCCGATCGCCCGCCCAGACGGCATTGCACCCGGGCACGTCTTGCAGCGCCTTGGCGCTGGCCTTGATGATGAAGTCGTTGACGCTGAGTTTCACCCCGCTGGCGGCAAGCTGTTTGTTCAGGTCCGCCCGAAACGCCAGCAGCGCGTCGAGTGTCACCGACCGGCGCAGGTAGAAATGCGGAATCGTCTGTTTCGCCTCACCCAGGCGCGTCGCGATAGTTCGACGCATGCCGTCGAGGGTGATCTCTTCATAGGCGCGGCCGTCGTACATCTTTTTCACCGTCTCGGTCGACGGGCCCGTGGGCGCCGATGCCGCAGCGGGGGCAGGGGGCGAAGCCGGGGTTTTTGGGGGCTCTTTCGCCGGGGCCGCAGAGGCAGCGGGTGCCGCCGTGGCGTTTTCCACGTCGGCTTTTACAATGCGCCCGCGCGGGCCCGACCCCTGGATGGCAGTCAGGTCAAGCCCCTTGTCCGCGGCGATGCGCCGGGCCAGGGGGCTGGCGAAAATGCGCGCGCCGTTTGCGCTGGGCGCCGCCGGGGCTGCCTTCGCGGCAGGTTTCGTCGCGGCGGTCGTTACGGCGCCTGCGGCACCGTTGGATAGGGGTTGCGCCGGTTCGGGCACCGACTTTGGCCCACTGCTAGAGGCCGCGGCGGCAACATCGACGTCTTCCCCGTCCTCCAAAAGCACCGCGATGGGGGTGTTGACCTTTACTCCCTCGGTGCCCTCGGGGATCATAATCTTGCCGATAGTGCCCTCGTCCACGGCCTCAAATTCCATGGTGGCTTTGTCGGTCTCGATCTCGGCCAAGAGGTCCCCGGATTCGACGGTGTCCCCCTCCTTTACCAACCATTTGGCGAGCGTCCCTTCCTCCATGGTAGGCGATAGGGCAGGCATCAGGATTTCAGTGGGCATCGGTACGCCTCCTTATTGGATCATGCCGCCTTTAATGGGCTGGGTGGGCGATTGCAGTTCTGCGTTAAAAAGCTTGGCGATCTGGCGCAGCGCGTCTTCTTCGGTGCCTTCATAGGACGTGTCAGCCAGGGCGCGCGCCATGTGCCGCGCGATATCCGCCAGCATGACACCCGCCTCCGACGGATTGCCAAGCTGCTCTGCCGAAAGGTAGACGGACAGGGTTTCCTGCGCATTTTCAGTGCGTTGGGCGATCAGCATCGGATTTTCGATCTGTAGCCCTTGGGGTTTCCGCTTCCAAAACATCGCCGTCAGCCGCTCAGCGATAGGTGACGGTCTTGACCGCCTCCATCACCTCGGCCGTGGTCACCAGCGCGAGCTTTTCCAGGTTAGCCGCGTAGGGCATTGGCACGTCTTTGCCTGTGCAGTTGATCACTGGGGCGTCCAGGTAATCGAACGCCTCTTGCATAAGCACCGCACTGATGTGGTTGCCGATTGAGCAGACCGGGAAGCCTTCTTCCACCGTCACGCAGCGGTTGGTTTTCTGCACGCTTCGGATGATTGCGGCGGTGTCCATGGGGCGCAACGACCGCAGATCGATCACCTCGGCGTCCATGCCCTCAGCGGCAAGCTTTTCAGCGGCCTCCATGGCGTATTGCATGCCGATCCCAAAGCTGACGATGGTCACGTCTTGGCCCGGCCGCGCAATGCGCGCCTTGCCAATGGGCACGGTCCAGTCTTCCAGGTCAGGCACGTCAAAGCTGCGACCGTAAAGGATTTCGTTCTCCAGCATGATCACCGGGTTCGGGTCACGAATTGCGGATTTCATCAGTCCCTTGGCGTCGGCGGCGGTGTAGGGTTGAACAACCTTGAGCCCGGGGACCGACGCGTACCATGCGCCATAATCCTGGCTGTGTTGGGCTGCCACCCGGGCAGCGGCGCCGTTTGGGCCGCGGAACACCATCGGTGCGCCCATCTGGCCCCCCGACATATAGAGCGTCTTGGCCGCGGAGTTGATGATCTGGTCGATAGCCTGCATGGCGAAGTTGAACGTCATAAACTCCACAATCGGGCGCAGACCGGCGAAGGCCGCGCCAACGGCGATCCCGGTAAATCCGTGTTCGGTGATAGGCGTGTCTATAATCCGACGGCTACCGAATTCTTCCAGCATACCCTGGCTTACTTTGTAGGCGCCCTGGTACTCGGCCACCTCTTCCCCCATGAGCAGCACATCGTCGGAGGCGCGCATCTCTTCGGCCATGGCGTCGCGGATCGCTTCGCGCACGGTCTGCTTTTTCATCTGCGTGCCTTCGGGCACCTCGGGGGTGTCGTCGGCCGCGGCTACGGTGGCGGGGACGCTCGCCGGCGCTGCGGCTGCGGGGGCTTCGGGGGCAGGCTCCGCCACGGGGGTGGCGATGGCGCCGCCGGTGCTGTCGATAGCACCTTCGTCTTCGCCGTCTTCCAAAAGAACCGCGATTGGAGTGTTCACCTTAATCCCTTCGGTGCCTTCCGCGATCAGGATTTTCCCAACCTTGCCTTCGTCAACGGCCTCGAACTCCATCGTGGCCTTGTCGGTTTCGATCTCGGCCATGATGTCGCCGCTTTCGACCGTGTCCCCTTCTTTCACCAGCCACTTGGCCAGCGTACCCTCTTCCATGGTGGGCGATAGCGCGGGCATCAGAATTTCTGTGGGCATCGCGGTCTCCTTACTGAACGCCGGGCGCGCCAAAGGCGCTGCGCATTTCTTTTGTGGTGCCTTCCATGATCTGCAATAGCCCTTGCTGGGCGTCGTCCACGACGCCGTTTTCTTCCAGCACAGACGCCAGATGCCATTGGATGGCAAAAACCAACGCCCCCGCTTGGTCGGGCGAATTGATCTTGTCCTGGTCGATCATGATTTGCAGGCCCGTTTCTCCTTCCGGCGTGTCGAAGGTGAACACTGCCACAAGTGGGGGCTGATCTTCGGGGATGTCAGGTTCGAAATCGGTTTCGGTAACCAAGACTTAGACCTCCGCCAGGATGTCGGTGTAGAGTTCCGCAACAGCGGGCTCTGGGCTTTCCTGGGCAAAGTCGGCTGCGGCCGAGACGATCTTTTTCACTTCTTTGTCCATGGCCTTAAGGTCTTCTTCGCTAGCGTGGTTGCCGTCCACAAGCAGGTCACGCACGTGGTCTATGGGGTCCTTTTCGGTCTTCATTTTCTGGACCTCTTCGCGGGTGCGGTACTTAGCCGGGTCCGACATGGAGTGTCCCCGGTAGCGGTAAGTCTTCATCTCCAGGATGTAGGGGCCGTTGCCCGCCCGGCAGTGCGCCACGGCCTTTTCGCCCGCGGCCTTGACCGCCAGAACGTCCATGCCGTCCACCTCTTCTCCGGGGAT
>JBCCMR010000275.1:0-4199 GCA_039026255.1 Pseudomonadota bacterium | reverse complement strand
GGGGCGTCAAAATAGTTCGGGTCGATGCGCGGCGCAGCCATGACGTCGCTGCTCAAAAGCCCAACGGTCCCCCGCGAACGGGGGTAAAGCACACAGACATGGCACGAATATCCCTTACCCATGTGTAGCTTCCGCCCATGGTCGTCGACCAAGGCAGCGCAGAAGTGCAACTGCACGTCGGGTCTCGGCTCTTCCGGGTCGGTCTTTAGAAACGCCGCGCCTTCTGCAAAAGGGGTGGCCATCATCGACGCCCCGTCCCGGCGCCAACGCAGAATATGGGGCAGGATTTCCGCGGCTGACCTTAGTCCGATGCCAAACATATCCCGATCGTGGCTTTTAGCCGACAGAATATAATCCACGTGGTCCTGCAGATTTTGACCGACCCCGGGCAAGTCATGGCGCAGGTCAATCCCATGGCGCGTGACCTCATCGCCGGGACCGATACCTGACAGCATCAAAAGCTGGGGCGTGCCGAAGGCGCCGGCTGTTACCAGCACTTCGCCCGCGGCATGAGCGATTTCCTCGGGCCCGCGTCGCCCTCGCCGGAAGGCTACGCCGGTAGCCCGCTTACCGTCGAAGACGATGCGCGTGGCGCGGGCGCCGGTGATGACCCGCAGGTTCGGGCGGTCCATGATCGGATGCAGATAGCCTGCCGCGGCCGAGCACCGCTCACCGTTTTTAGCGCCGTGGAACTGGGTGACTTGGAAATGACCGATGCCTTCGGTGTCGCCGGTGTTGAAATCGTCGCGTTCACGTATTTGGCAGGCTAAGCCTGCGTCCACAAACGCGCGCGATATTGGGCGCGGGGCTTTCTGATGGGACACATGCACCGGGCCGTCCCCCCCGTGGCAGTCGTCCGCGCCGTCTTCGTGACATTCGGATCGGCGGAAATAGGGGAGCACATCGTCCCAGCTCCAGCCGGGGCAAGTTTCGGCCCAGCGGTCATAGTCGTCCCGGTGCCCGCGCACGTAAAGCATCGCGTTAATGGCCGAAGAGCCGCCAAGCGCCTTGCCTCGGGGCTGGTAGCTGCGCCGCCCGCCAAGTCCCTTTTGCGGGACGCTTTGGAACGCCCAATTGGCCAATGGCGGGCGCCCGGGCAAAAGCGCGATCAGCCCTGCAGGCATCCGCACCAGAAGCCCATCGCCGCGGCCGCCCGCTTCAATCAGGCAAACCCGGCTTGCGGGGTTTTCGGACAGGCGCGCTGCTAGGACCGAGCCAGCCGATCCGCCGCCCGCAATGACATAGTCGTAAGTGTCTCCCATGCGGCCCTCCCGCGCCGTGGTGGGTTTGTGTGCCGCGGTGGCGGGCTGATCAGCGCAAAAGAAGCACGCTTTCGGGGCTCCAACCGACACGCACCCGGTCGCCGACACGGCGTTCCAGCATCCCTGCAGCATTGCGCATGGATATGGTTACCGGTGCTGCCATGCCATCTAGCCTAACACCATAGTAGGTCATGTCGCCATAGTAGCTAAGTTCAGCAACGGCGCCTTCAGCGACGCGCGCTGCATCGTCGGTGTCGCCTAGAATGGTCAAAAGCTCGGGTCGCACACCCACCAAGTCACCGCGTCCGCCCGGGGCCTGCTCGGCCGGGATTTCTACCCGTCCAAGACCGGCGATGTCCAGTTCATAGCCGTTGCCCGCCGGGTTCACGGTCGTTTCCAGGAAATTCATTACTCCGATGAAATCCGCCACTTGCCGGTTCACCGGTCGGCGGTAAAGCACCTGGGGTGCTGCCAGTTGCGCGATGCGCCCCTCAAACATGACCGCGATGCGGTCCGACATGGTCAGCGCCTCTTCCTGGTCATGGGTGACAAGGATAAAGGTGATCCCCACCTCCCGCTGAAGGCTGCGCAGTTCACCCTGCATCTGTTCGCGTAGCTTTTTGTCGAGAGCGCTGAGAGGTTCGTCCAAAAGGAGGACCTGTGGTTGCAGGACTAGGGCGCGGGCCAGGGCCACCCGCTGCCGCTGGCCGCCGGACAAGGCATGGGACGCCCGCCCGCCGTAGCCGCCAAGCCCGACCTGCGTCAGGGCCGCGTCCACCTTGGGGGCGATCTGGGCCTTATCCATGCGCCGCGCCACCAGGCCAAAAGCCACGTTTTCGGCGACGGTCATGTGCGGAAAAATGGCGTAGGATTGGAAAACCATATTGGTGGGGCGGCGGTTCGCTGGCACCCCTGCCATGTCGCGCCCGGCGATGGTGACGGTGCCCGCCGAGACATCCTCGAACCCGGCGATGGTGCGCAAAAGCGTGGTCTTGCCGCAGCCCGACGGGCCCAAAAGGGAAAAGAACTCGCCCGGGGCAATGTCCGCGCTCACGTCGGTCAGCGCTTGGTAGTCGCCGTAGAATTTGTCGATTTGCGAAAGCTGGATAATGGGCTCTTCCCCAGGCGCGGCCTGGGCCACTTCGGCGTTGTTTGCCGGATTGATCGTGGTGTCAGGCATCGGTCAGATCAGCCCCCCGCTTGTGGTTTGTCCCGTACGCCGGGCCCCCCGACGGCGGAAGTATTCGGCAATCCCCAAAAGCAAGAGCGACACCACCAGAAGGATCGTTCCTAGCGCCATCAGGCTGGGCAGCCGCGCTGGGAAACGCAACTGGCCCCAGATGTAGACGGGCAACGTGGGTTCGGTCCCCGCCAGGAAAAACGCGATGATGAATTCGTCGAGGCTGATCGTGAAGGCGATCAGCATGGAACTGATGATGCCGGGCATCACCAGCGGGATCGTCACGCGCCAAAATGTGCGCAGGCGGCTTTCACCCAGGTCGTAGGCGGCCTCTTCCAAAGACCGGTCGAGCCCCTGGAACGCCGAGTTCAGGATCGCGATGCAAAAGGGCGTGCAGATCAGCACGTGGCCCAAGACAATTGTCCAAAGCGACAGTTCAAACCCCAACTGCACGATCACCACCAGAAGCGACACGCCCACGATGATCTCGGGCAGGACCATCGGCAGCATAATGAAGCCCAAGATGGGCCGTTGCAGCGGGAAGCGGTAGCGGGCCCCGGCACGCGCCGCCAGAATGCCGAGTGCCGTCGATAGGATCGCCGTGGTCAGCGCGATCAGAAACGAATTGCGCGCCGCCACGTGCAGCGCCTCGGTCTGCCAGAGCATGGTAAACCAGTTCCAGGTGAAGCCCCGCAGGGGGAACGACACGATAGAACTGTCGTTAAAGGCAAAGACCGGCAAAAGAAGCGTAGGCGCGTATAGGAAAACCAGAAAGGCCAGGATTAGCCCGGTATAGATCGTGCCCCACCTCATGACGGTTGCCGCAGGTATTTTCGATTTAGCCAAACGAAGATCAGCGCTACCGCGGTGACAAGTATCATCGCGATGATGGCCAGGGCCGCGCCCAGGGGGGCGTTGTTGGCTTTCTTAAACTGCAGCTCGATCATATTGGATATCATCAGCCCATTCGGGCCCCCCACAAGCCGCGGCGTGACATAGTCGCCGATGGTAGGGATAAAGACGATGATAACCGCCGCCACCACGCCCGGCATAGCCAGGGGCAGCGTTACGCGCAAAAAGCGTCGCCAGGGTGGTTCCCCCAGGTCTTCCGCGGCTTCTAACAAAGACCGGTCGATCTTTTCGAGCGCCACAAAGATGGGCAGCACCGCGAAGGGGACCCAGGCGTGGGCGAGCGTCAGCACCACAGCGTTTTGGTTATAGAGAATCCAGGTCAGCGGCGTTTCGATCACCCCCAGTTCTAGGAGCGAGCCGTTTATCACGCCATTGTACCCCAGGATCACCTTCCAAAGGAAAATCCGCATTAGGTAGCTGGTCCAGAAGGGGATTGTGATCAGGAATATCCACACAGGCTTGCGGGCCTGGGGGACTCGAAAGCTGATGTAGTAGGCCACAGGAAAGGCCACAATCACGGTTGCCGCGGTCACAATCATGGCCAGCCCGACCGACCGTGCCAGTAGCGTGCGATAGATCTCTTCGCTAACAGCTTCGGCGTAGTTGTTGAGCGTTGGAGTGCGGTTCAACGTCAGATAGTCTTGCGTCCAAAACGAAAGGGCGACCACCATCGCCAGCGGCGCCGCCAGAAGCAAAAGCGCATAAAAAAAGGTGGGACTGATCAGCGCGAGACCCTGAGCCGCCTCTGACCGGCGCCAGTTCAAGGCCGCGCCTCAAGCAGGGCCGCGTTCTGGGCGCGCATGGCGCCGGGCGCCGGCTCTTCGGGCGCGTCGAGCACCGGCATC
>JBCCMR010000274.1:0-4252 GCA_039026255.1 Pseudomonadota bacterium | reverse complement strand
TTGCGGACCTGGAAGACAAACGAGGTGATCAACTCTTCCCCGTTGCGGGGCGCCGGGTCGCCGGATGCGGCCATCACCAGGAACCGCGTGGTGTTTGAGGTGTTGTCTTCGATGTGGCGCGCCAGAACGGTCAGCCCATAGGTTTCGGCGGCCAGTTCCGAGGCGAGGGCGCCCGCCGTGGGGTCGCCGGCCACCAAGATGTCTTCGGCGCTGCCTGCGGTGTCGGCGCCCGTCACCGGCGTCAGCCCGCGTTCCCGCAGAAAGCGTCGGCACTGGCCCAAAAGGACCGTGTGGCTGCGCGCGGTTTTAATGTCTTCGATCTGGGCGCCGGGCAATCCCAATAGGTTGATGTGCACCCGCACAAAGTGTTCGCCCACGATGGTGAGCCCGCTGTCGGGTAAAAGCTGGTGGATGTCGGCTACGCGCCCATAGGTAGAGTTTTCTACCGGGAGCATCGCCCGGTCGGCAGTCCCAGTGCGCACGGCCTCGATGGCCGCCTCGAAGGTCTTGCAGGCCGTTGCTTCGGCGTCTGGAAAAACCTCCCGACAGGCTTGGTGGCTGTAGGCGCCGGGCACTCCCTGAAAGGCCACGGTGCGGGGCGTCGGGGCATCGATCTGCGAGGGGGTCAGGGACATGGAAAACCTTGCATTTTTCGCCGCTCGGGGGCGTTTCGCCGCGTCTCTACACCTTGCGAATAGGGCTGAAAAGCCGTTACAACACAGACGAGCCGGGTGTCGCGGGGACGCCCATGCCAACCGAAAGACACGACCTATGGACACGATGACTTTCACTAAGGTCTTCGGCAGCCTTTGCGGCTCGCTGTTGGTCTACTTGCTGGCCCTTTGGGTCGGAGAATCGCTCTATCACGTCGGGCACGCCCACCATGGGGACGGGGAGCATGTCTCGGGCTACCCGATTGAAGTTCCCGAGGTGGCAGACACCGGTGTGATCGAAGAAGGCCCGTCGTTTGAAGAGCTTTTCGCATCTGCGGACGCCGCAAAGGGCGAAAAGGTCTTCGCCAAGTGCAAAGCCTGCCACAAGGTGGGGCCGGGTGAAAATGGTACTGGGCCGACAATGCACCAGGTGGTGGGTCGCGGCATCGGCGGTGTGGGTGAATACAGCTATTCCGAAGCTATGGCCGGCTATGGTGGCGAATGGACCGTAGAAGAACTGAACGGATTTCTCGAGAAGCCGTCAGCGCACATGCCAGGCACAAAGATGGGGTTCAATGGTCTTTCAAAACCCGCGGACCGTGCCAATATCATCGCGTATCTGCAATCGCTGGAGTAGGGCTAGGGTACCCCGAAAACGCTGTATGATGCTGCAAAGGGCGCCGTCGGCGTCCTTTTTCGTTTCGACAGGGGCCAAATTCGTCGCAGCCGTTCACGGAGTTGCCATGCGGTGTGGACGGGTGGGCGCTTTTCCCTATTTAAGTGTTAAACAGCCCGAGAGCGGAGGACGCCCATGATCGCCCGTGCCCTGACGTTGGATGCCAAAAGACCGCGTATTGGTGGTGTAGTCCTGGCCGCCGGAGTTGCCTGGGGGATCGCTGCCCAGGGCGCTGGCCATGAAACCACGACCGTCAGCCACGGAATATCGACCTTTGGCGATCTGAAGTACCCGTCGAATTTTGCCCACTGGGATTACGTGAACCCGGACGCCCCCCAGGGCGGCACGATCAGCTTTCTGGGCTCTGGCGCGTCGGGCACGTTTGACAGCCTAAACCCCTTTATCCTGAAGGGCGAGCCGGCCCAGGGTCTGGGTGCCATGTATTCCAGCCTCATGCGTGGTTCGGGCGACGAACCCGACAGCAGCTACTGCTATGTTTGCTTGACCATCGAATATCCAGCAGACCGCAGCTGGGCTGAATTTGTGATGCGCCCCGAGGCAACTTTTTCCGACGGGCACCCGATCACCGCCGCCGACATCGCCTTCAGCTACAACGTGCTGATGGAAAAGGGCCACCCGGTCTACAAGATCATCTACAAAGACATAGAGACCGTCGAGGCGCTGGGCGAGCACACCGTGCGCTTCACCTTCAAGAATGGGGTCAACACTCGGGACCTGCCCGCGCTTGCAGGGGGCCTGACCATCCTGCCGGAACACTACTACGAAGAAAACGATTTCTCCGAATCGGGGATTAAGGTGCCGGTGGTGTCTGGGGGCTACATCGCCACCGACGTGGACCCTGGCCGGTCCATCGAATACTGCAAGATCGACAACTACTGGGGCACAGACATGCCCCACAACCGGGGCACCGGCAACTTTGACTGCCTGCTTTACGAATACTTCGCCGACCGGCGCGTGGCGCTTGAGGGTTTGAAGGCGGGCGAGTTCCTATTCCACGAGGAATTCCTGTCGTTGCAGTGGGCCACGGCCTACGATTTCCCGGCGGTGAACGACGGGCGCATCATCCGCACCAGCATCCCGGACGAGCGGCCCTCGGGCACCCAGGGGTTCTGGTTCAACATGCGCAAAGAAAAGTTTTCGGACCCGCGGGTGCGCCAGGCCATTGGGCTGGGCTTCAACTTCGAATGGTCGAACGACACGCTCTTTTACGGTCTCTACACACGGACTGACAGCTTTTGGGAGAATTCGACCATGCAGGCGGAGGGCGCGCCCGAAGGGCCCGAACTAGCGCTGTTGGAAAAATACGCCTCTGACTTGCCGCCCGGCGTTCTATCGGAAGAGGCGTTCATACCCCGGGTCATGCGGGCTGAAAGGGCCGACCGCCGCGCCCTACGCGAAGCGTCGCGGCTTTTGGACGAGGCGGGCTGGACCGTGGGCGACGACGGCAAGCGACGAAACGCGGCAGGCGACCTCCTGACGGTGGAGTTCATTGACGACAGCGCCTCCTTCGAGCGTATCATCAACCCGTTTGTGCAAAATCTTCAACGGATTGGCGTCGATGCCAGTTTTCGCCTGATCGACAAGGCCCAGATGCAGCAGCGGCAGGAAGACTACGACTACGACATTGTTGCCGGGCGGCTTGTTATGGACCTAAGTCCCGGCGAAGATCTGCTGAGCGTTTTTGGCAGCCAAGCGGCGGAAACGCCGGGCACGGCAAACTATAGCGGTGTGTCGAATGCGGCTGTCGACGGGCTCATTTCTGAAATCGCTCGGGCAGAGACCCGCGAGGACATGCAATTAGCGGTGCGCGCGCTGGACCGGGTGCTGCGCGCGATGCATATCTGGGTGCCGAACTGGTACAAGGGCGAACACAATATTGCCTATTGGGATGTCTTCGGAAAACCTGATACCAAACCGCGGTTCAGTCGCGGTGTGCTCAGCACCTGGTGGATCGATCAAGAAAAGTATGACCGCCTGAAAGCGGACGGGTCACTGAGGTGAGGCACTTTCCGGGGGGTCTGGGCCCAAGCGCCGGCATGGCGCGCAGCGGGGGACCTGCCGCCTGATGGGCGCGTATGTCCTGCGCCGATTGCTTTTGATGATCCCGACGCTTTTCGGGATCATGTTGATAAACTTTGCGCTAATCCAGTTTGTCCCTGGCGGGCCCATCGAACAGATTATTAGCGAGTTGGAAGACGGCGGGTCGAACCTTGACCGCATATCGGGCGGCGGGGGTGAGGTGTCCCAGGGGGGCAACGAGGCTTACAAGGGCGCCCGCGGCCTGCCGCCCGGCGTGATCGAAGACCTCGAACGGCAGTTCGGTTTCGACAAGCCGCCGGTGAAACGCTTCTTCGACATGATCGTCAATTACGCCACCTTTGATTTCGGGGAGAGCTATTTCCGGTCCATCGAAGTCACGGAACTGATCCTCGAAAAGATGCCCGTTTCGATCACGCTGGGACTTTGGTCGACGCTCCTGGCCTATTTGGTGTCAATCCCCCTAGGCATCCGCAAAGCCGTGTCTGACGGCACCCGATTTGACACCTGGTCGTCAGGCGTCATCATCGCCGCCTATGCCATTCCAGGTTTTCTCTTTGCCATCGTGCTTTTGGTCGTATTTGCAGGCGGGTCCTACCTACAGCTCTTTCCTTTGCGCGGGCTTACCTCTGACGGGTGGGAAGATTTTAGCCTCTGGAGCAAGGTCACCGACTACCTTTGGCACATCGTGCTGCCGGTCACAGCCGCCACCATTAGCGGGTTTGCGACGCTCACGCTTTTGACCAAGAACAGTTTTCTGGATGAGATCAACAAGCAGTACGTGATGACCGCTCGCGCCAAGGGGCTGGCGGAAAACCGGGTTTTTTACGGCCACGTCTTCCGTAACGCAATGCTGATCGTGATC
>JBCCMR010000273.1:0-4254 GCA_039026255.1 Pseudomonadota bacterium | reverse complement strand
CTTCCTGTTCCTTGAGCATCTGGATGATCTGTTCGTCGCTGAATCTCGTCTTCATTTGTCCGTCCTTTGGTTGGTCGGACTCTACACAAAGCTGGAGGAGATTCAGGGGCTCAGGTCAGTGAGCTTGCGCGGCGCAAATCACGCCCGTGTCCCCCAGGGGCGGTTCTTTTTGCCGGTGGCGCTTCGGGGCCTATTAGGGTTGCCCTAATGCCGAGTAAACGTTGTCTATCGGCGTCCGATTGGGTGGCGCTGGGGCTAACTCTATTGACCAAGGCAGGACCAGAGGCCGTGAAGCTTGAAGCCATCTGCGCGGCGGCGGAACTGACTTTCGGGTCGTTTTATCACCACGTCGCGGAACACGGGGCTTCGATGCTGGCGCTTGCCCGTGCTTGGCACAGCGAAGCCCCTGATGCCCCGGTCGATGAGCTGCCGCCGAGCGACCCCGAAACACAGGCCGTTGCGCTGACTAAGGCCGCTATCGCCATCAATTGACGGTTAGAGATTGGCGTCCGGGAACTGGCCGGCCGCACGCTAACCATTGGCGCGGTGGTAGCTGAAATCAACAGTTTGCGCCTCGACACCTGGCGCAGATATGCCGGGATCGCTTCGATCCGTAAGGCGCGGCGGCTCGAGACATGGTGTTTCTTGTATGTGCGGCCATCGGTGGTTCTATCTTGCTGGACCCGTTAATGGGCACCGCGACCCAGGCGCTGTTGGCGGCGCGATACGATTACATAGTGCGGCGCGCCCTGGCCTGACTGGAGCTTACCGGTGCAGCCAAGGCGGCTCTTTCCCAATTCGGTCTAGCAAAAAATCCATAAAGAGCCGTACCTTGGCGGATAGGACGTTGGTGTGTGGGTAGATGAGCCAAAGCACCGTTTCCTCGGCCACGGTCCAATCGGGCAGCACGCGAACCAGGCGGCCTGTGTATAAGTCAGCGTGCACGCTCCAAAGCGAGTTGGCAGAAATGCCTGCCCCTGCCTGGGTGGCCGCCCTCTGGCTGGCGCCGTCGTCGATGACCAGCTGGCATGGGCTGCTTGCGGGATCAAAGGCCGCGTGCGCGCCGTTGGGATCAGTAAGGCGTTGGGGCTGGGCGCTGCCAAAGGCAATCAGCTGGTGATCTTCCAGATCCTTAGGCGTCGCGGGGCTGCCGTGCTGTGCCAAATAGCTTGGCGACGCGCAAAGCACCCGGGTGTCCGCCGCCAGGCGGCGGCCTCGCAGGCTCGAATCCGCTAGCGGTGCGTTTCGCAGGGCCAAGTCAAAGCTGCCTTCAATTAGCTCAAGCTGCCGGTCCGACAGTTGCAGGTCGAGCCTCAGTTTTGGCTGTGCGGCCAGAAAGTCAGGCAGAATGGGCGCGATGTAAAGTTGGGCGAATGTGCTTGGCGCAGTGAAGCGCAGGGTGCCGGTGACCTGCGCGGACTGCTGGCCCAAGGCGGCGCGCGCGGCGTCCTCCCGGCCCACAATGTCGCGCGCATAGGGCAAAAATTCCGCGCCTTGGGTCGAGAGCGCTACCTTGCGCGTGGATCGATGCAAAAGGTCTGCACCTACGGCTTTTTCCAGCTTCGCCAGGCGCGCGCTGGCTACAGAAGGGGCAAGTCCAAGTTCACGCCCGGCGGCGCTGATGTTGCGCTTATCGGCAGCCAACACAAAAAGACGGAGGCCCTCTGTCTCCATTATTATCTCCAAAAGCAGAATTCTGATGCCGTATTTATCCTAGTTTATCCGGCTTATCGGGTGATCCATATGGAAGTCAACGGAACCCCACCCCATGAGATCCTAGCCCGAAAGCGCACCCATGACACAGACAGCCACCGTTAACTATCACAAGCGAACTGACCACCGGCAGGCCTATGAAATTGATGCGGGCGGGGTGGTCGGCGCGATTGTTTCGCCGCCCCATGACGTGACCCGGGTCAATCTTACCGATGTGCGCCACGGGGCGTCGGTGAGCTTTGAGGCGGATGGTGTTGGCTTCTACACCGCGCCTTCGACCGTGCACGATTTCACCGCCGACACCGGCTGGGAACCCACCTATGATCTCGAATTGGAACGTTTTTTGCGCAGCACGTGCGGCGCAAAAGAGGTTGTGGTCTTTGACCATACCGTGCGCATCGACGATCCAAATGCCACGCGCAAACCTGCACGCAATGTCCATGGAGATTACAGCCGAGAAGGGGCGGCCCAGCGGCTCATCGATATCCTGGGGCCCAAACGCGCCGCGGATTGGGCCACCGGACACTACGCCTTTGTGAACGTGTGGCGCCCGGCGGCGCATCCCATCAACTCTACCCCGTTGGGTTTTGTGCGTCCTACCAGCGTGGCCGCAGGCGATTGGATGCTGGTCGATCTAATTTATCCGGACCGGCGCGGGCACATTTTGGGACTTGCGGCCAACCCGGCGCACGAATGGCTCTACCGATCCCGCATGACGCCCGAAGAAATCGCTGTCTTCAACATCTACGACAACCGTGGGCGTGCGCCGGTGGGGCATTCAGCGCTCGATTTGGTGGAAGACCCAACCGTGACCACCCCGCGGCAAAGCATCGAAAGCCGCACGCTTTTGCGGTACTGACCGGCAAAAAGAAGGGGGCAAAACCATGCTCGACACGTCTAAAGCCGCATTTCCAAAGCTAAACCGCGGCTACGGGAGCGTGTTTCGCCCCGGGGCATTGACGCTGGGCCTTGTGGTCCCGCTGGACGCCCACGGCGCTGACCCGCGTCCGGATATGGCGCGTCACCGGGAAAGGGCAGCCTTAGCTGATAGCCTTGGTTTTGGCGCCCTTTGGTTGCGCGACGTGCCCTTTGATGTGCCCAGTTTCGGGGACGCGGGCCAGATGTATGACCCTTTTGTCTATTTGGGCTACCTGGCGGCTACCACGCGCGACATCGCGCTAGGCGTAGCGAGCATTATCCTGCCCCTGCGGCACCCGGCCCATGTGGCCAAGGCCGCAGCTTCCGCGGACGAGCTGTCTGGCGGGCGTCTTTTGCTTGGCGTGGCGTCCGGTGACCGCCCAGAGGAGTACCCGGCCCTTGGCGCAAACTACCCCGACCGCGGCGCCCGATTCCGCGAAAGTCTAGCTTATATCCGCGCTGCGGCGGGGGCCTACCCCACCTACGCTGGTGCCCACGGGCAGCTCAATGGGGGTATGGATATGCTGCCCAAACCTACCGCTGCGCGGCTTCCGGTGCTGATCACCGGCGGCGCCCAGCAGTCGCCCGACTGGGTGGCAGAGCACGGTGATGGGTGGATGACCTACCCCCGTGATCCAAGGGCCCAAGGGCGCCTTGTGGCAGACTACCGTGCCCGGTCCGAGGCCGCTGGCGCACCGCAAAAGCCTGTGATGCAGTCGCTCTACATTGATCTTTTGCCCGACCCCGCTGCCCCGCCGTGGCCCATCCACCTGGGCTTTCAGTGTGGGACCGACTTTTTGCGCGGTTATCTGGCGGCATTGGCGGAAGGCGGCGTGAACCATGTGGCGCTCAATCTCAGGTTCAACGGCGCAGGCCTTGAAGACACAATGGAGCGGTTGGCCCAAGACCTCCTCCCCGAATTTCCCACCCCTGGAGACATCCAATGACGAAGACCATCCTTATCACCGGCGCCACCGACGGCATCGGGCTTTTGACCGCAAAAACCCTGGCCGAACAGGGCCACCGGGTTCTGCTCCATGGGCGCAGCTCCGGCAAGCTTGCCGCTGCTGCCGAAGACGTCGGCGGTGACCCAATCACCTTTCAAGCGGATTTGTCGGACCTGGACGCCACCGGCCGTTTTGCTCAGGCAGTCCTGGACCGGGGCGAAACGATTGATGTGCTTATCAACAACGCGGGCATTTTTAAGATGGACCAACCGGTACTGCCAAACGGCCAAGATGCGCGGTTTGTGGTCAATACACTGGCCCCCTACGCCCTGACGGTTGCGCTTTTGCCGCTAATGCATGCGGATGGGCGGGTGATCAATCTTTCGTCAGCCGCCCAGGCCCCGGTGGACTTGGCCGCCCTTAAGGGGGCACGTCGGCTCGGTGCCATGGACGCTTACGCGCAAAGCAAGCGGGCGATCGCCCTGTGGTCGGCGGCGCTTGCCCAGGCCCATAGGCAGGGCCCCGTATTTATTGCGGTCAACCCTGGCTCGCTCTTGGCCTCAAAGATGGTGAAGGAGGGTTTTGGCGTTGCAGGCAATGACCTAGGCATTGGCGCCGATATCCTGTGCCGCTTGGCGACGTCCCCTGATTTTGCAACGGCGAGCGGTCGCTACTG
>JBCCMR010000272.1:0-4254 GCA_039026255.1 Pseudomonadota bacterium | reverse complement strand
GCTGGAAAAAGGCGCGTCGCGCCCGGCGGGCGTGCCGGACCAGACCGTCAAGAAGCTGGGCGTTTTGGGCGCGGGCATGATGGGTGCAGGCATCGCGTTGGTGTCGGCGCTTGCGGGGATCGAGGTTGTGCTGATCGACCGTGACGAAGAAACCGCCGAGAAGGGCAAAGCCTACACAACCGCCTACATGGACAAAGGGATCGCCCGCAAAAAAGCCACGCCCGAGAAAAAAGAAGAGGTGCTGGCGCGCATCGACGCCACTCCGGACCTGTCGAAGCTCGCGGATGTGGACCTGGTGATCGAAGCGGTTTTTGAGGACCCGACCGTCAAAGGTGAGATGACCAGAAAGGTTGAGGCGATCATCCCTGCGGACGCGATCTTTGCCACCAACACATCGACCCTGCCGATCGGCGACCTCGCCCAGGCCAGCGCCCGAAGTGACCAGTTCATCGGCATCCACTTCTTCTCGCCGGTGGATAAGATGATGCTGGTGGAGATCATCAAGGGCGCCGAAACCGGCGACCGGGCGGTGGCCAAAGCGCTCGACTATGTGCGTCAAATCAAAAAGACCCCGATTGTCGTCAACGACGCGCGCTTCTTCTACGCCAACCGCTGCATCATCCCCTACGGTGCCGAAGCCAACCGCATGGTAGCTGAGGGAATTGAACCGGCGCTTATCGAAAACGGCGCAAAGCAAATGGGAATGCCGCTGGGGCCGCTGCAACTTGGCGATGAAACCTCGGTTGATCTGGCCTACCGCATCATGAACGCCACGAAAGAGGCAATGGGCAACGCCTACCCCGCCTCGAACGGGGATGACGTGGTGACCGCGCTTTACGAAGCGGGGCGACTCGGGCGAAAAACAAAAGCGGGCTACTACGCCTATGATGAAAAGGGCAAGCGCGCTGGGCTTTGGAAAGGGCTCGGCGACCATTTCGAGGTCATGGAAGACCAGCCCGCCGTCACCGAGGTGCAGCACCGCCTGGCGATGGCGCAGGTGCTCGAAGCGGTGCACGCGCTGAGCGAAGGGGTGTTGATGGACATCCGCGAAGGGGACGTGGGCGCGGTCCTCGGCTGGGGATTTATGCCTTGGTCAGGCGGACCTTTCGCCTGGCTGGATATCCTGGGCGCGGCCAAGGCGGTGGAGATCTGCGAGGGGCTCGCCGCAAAGCACGGCGACCGCTTCGCGCCGCCGCCGCTCTTGCGGGAAATGGCCGAGAAGGGCGAAACGTTCTACGGGCGCTTTACCGAGACGGCCCCCGCCGCCGCCTAAGCAGCACAGCCGGGCGCAAGAAAGAAACCCCGCCGCGGACCGGCGGGGTTTTTCATTGGGCGCGCGACGCGCCACGCAGGACGCGGATCAGGGGCGCCAAAGCTCGGCCACGTCGCTCAGATACCCCGACCATGCAAACCAGTAAGCGATATGCCCGGCCACACGGGGCAACGACTGACCGTCCGGCCCCAAAAGCGCGTCTTCCGTCACCTGCCAGCGGCCGTCTGCCACGGGGCCGTCCTGCCAGGCAAACTCGCGCGAGCCCCTCTCGTAGGCGCGCACGGTGCGGCCGCGCTCATCCCCGATCAGCACCACCGGCGTGTCGCCCACATGGTCGTTGATCAGCCGCATGGTCATGAAAGCCGACACCGGCCAAGCCTTGGCCGCCCCGAACTGCCGAATGCCAAAGACATAGTCCTTTTGGCGCATTTCGGTTTCGTCGACGAGTGTCGGGAACATCAGGTCCGGCGACCCGAAGTATTCGCGATAGACCACTCCCGACCCGTAGTCGCGGCTGTGCCCAGTGTTCAACGACAATACCTGCGTGTCGGGGTTCTTGGCAAACCAAGTCGACCAGGGCTCAATGACCACGGGACGCTGGCCAAGCTGAAGGCCGCTTTTGGCCAGGGGGCCGATCACAGGTTCTCCGGTGAACTGGTTCCAAAGCGTGTGGGTCTCGCGATCAAACATCAGCTTGTTAGACCGGTAGAGAAACCCGCTCGACCCAAAGACGAAAGGCGCGTTGCGGCCCGGCACGTCGGTTTCAAAAAGGATGCCAGACCCGCAAAGCGTGCAATAGGCCAGCGCCACCGGCACGCCGCCAATGACCTCGTCGAACATCTCATGCCAGCCCATGATGCGCAGAGGATAGGCGCGCGCGTCCCCGTTGATCGAGACCCCGAACACCAGATCCTCTTCGCGCAGGTAGGCGGCCTCTTTCCCCGCAATAAGCCGCGGGTTGTCGAGCGACGGAATCCCGTCCTTGCGCACCCCGCCCCAGGTCACCTCTTCAAACCGGATGCGCGCGGCTTCGCGACCCAGGTATTCGTCGCGCAGGAAAACCTCAAAGTTCGGGTCGATCTGCAGGTACATGCGCCGCTTGAGGTCCGCATACCAGGGCGGCGGCACCACTTGAGCATTGGCCTCTTGCCAGAGCATCCATTCGTACCATCCGGCACGATCCTCGCCGGTCAGCCGTTGCATCGGTGCATCGAGCCAGGCGCTTGGCGCCCTGGAAAACCGCTGCACCAGGATCAGCGGCGGAACCAGAGCCACGTCGTCTAGGGCTTCGATCACGGCCATACCTTCATCGAAACCCCGGCGCGAGCCGCGCACCATCTTCCACATAGCGTCCGCCACTTCGGTGTCGGCGCCCTGGGCAAAGGAAAATCCGGGGGTCAAAAGAGCAGCCCCCCCGGCGATGAGTTCGCGTCGTGTAACCAGAGGGGCCTCCGTCTTTGGTGGCGTGACCATGGCGCCCCGGTCGATCAAAAGCCAATCACGCCTGCGCGACGCCCGGGGTTGAGCCCCGCCCGCGGCCCCTGCTACCGTCCCGCAAATCCGTCTCGGACAAAGGTATCCACCCCATGACGCAGCCCATCGCCGCCTTCCTTGTCGCGCTTTTTCTTGCCCTGCCCGCCTGGGCCCAGTGCGGCGGCAGCTGGTCCGCATTCCTGGCGGGCGTAAAGGCCGACGCCACGGCCCGCGGCGTGCCCGCAGCAACTGCCGACCGTTTCTTGGCCGGCGCGCGCCAGGATCCCAAAGTGATCCGCGCGGACCGCGCGCAAGGGGTGTTCAAGCTAACGTTTACGGATTTCGCCCGCCGGGTGATCAGCCAGGACCGCATGACGCGGGGCCGCAGGAACGCGAAAAAGCATGGCGCAACCCTGGCACGGGTGCGCGACACCTACGGCGTCGACCCGTCGGTCATGCTAGCCTTCTGGGCGCTTGAGACCGATTACGGCGCCTTCCAGGGCAACTTCAACACGCGCAATGCGCTTCTAACGCTCAGCCACGACTGCCGGCGGCCCGAACTGTTCCGCCCCCAGGTTCTGGCCGCGATGGAGCTTTACACCCGCGGGGATTTCGCGCTCAACACCACAGGCGCCTGGGCAGGGGAAATTGGCATGGTGCAAATGCTTCCGGGCGATATCCTGACAAAGGGTGTGGACGGTGACGGCGACGGGCAGGTCAGCCTTAAAACCTCCGCTCCGGACGCGCTTATGTCAGGCGGCAAAGTGGTGGCCTCCCACGGGTGGCGCGCGGGCGAACCCTGGCTCGTCGAGGTCAGTGTCCCCGCCGACTTAGACTGGTCGCAGACCGGGCTGCGCACCACGCGGCCGGTGGCCGATTGGGCAGCGCTTGGGGTGCGGGCGCGCGGGGTCGACATGCCCGACGCCACCCTAGATGCGTCGCTTCTGCTGCCCCAGGGGCGCAAAGGTCCCGCCTTCCTGGCACTGCCAAATTTCCGCGTTTATTTTGAATGGAACCAAAGCTTTGTCTACGTGACTACGGCCGCGTACTTTGCCACGCGTCTGGGTGGGGCGCCGGTCTTTGACGCGGGCAACCCGGACCCTGCGCTGAGCGATGGGCAGATGAAATCCCTGCAAACAAAGCTTCGGGCGCGTGGGTATGACGTGGGCAAGATCGACGGCATCCTGGGCGCGCGCACCCGCGCCGCCGTCCAGGCAGAACAAATCCGCCTGGGCCTGCCCGCGGACGCCTGGCCAACGGTAGAGCTTTTGTCGCGGCTCTGACCCCGCGGGTTAGAGCGCCGCAAGCGCCTTGATGGCCTCGGGCATGGGGTAGTGGTGGTTGCCGATGAACAGCCCATTGCGGTCAATCCAATCGGCGTTGTCGAGGGGGCCTGCGATTTCGTGATCGAAGTACCGCAGAACGGGATTCTTGGCAAAGTTGCCGGACACGATCGGTCGCGTTTCGAACCCCAGATCGTGCAAGCGCGCCAGCAAATCCGCCCGGCG
>JBCCMR010000271.1:0-4314 GCA_039026255.1 Pseudomonadota bacterium | reverse complement strand
CCACCCGGGATTGCGCCGCGCCCGGGCCAGCGGTCAAAACCGCAGCCAAGCCCAACACCACCAGCGCCGCGAAACCCCGCCGCATCAGCCGTCGCTGCCGCTGACAAATTTCAGCAGGAGCGAAATCAGGCTGACCGCCCCCTGAGTGTCCAAAAGCTCGCCCCCGTCTTCAACGTTAAATTCGGACCCGCCGGGCACAATTTCCACGAAGTTCCCGCCCAAAAGCCCCTCAGAGGCGATCACGACCTGGCTGTCATCGGGGAGCTCAATCCCTCGGTCCACGGCCATGGTGGCCTCGGCGCGGAAAGTCGTGGCGTTCAGTTCAAGCCCCGTCACCGTCCCTATTTTGACACCCGCAAGCCTGACATCGGTGCCCAGCGAAACACCCTCAGCGGATCGAAAGCTTGCGGAAACCGCGTAGCTGTCCGCCGGTCCCGACAGACCCGCGGTGCTGGCCCCGTAGGCCAAAAAACCCACTGCCGCGGCCAAAACCACCCCGCCGATCACCACTTCCGCTGCGCTGTTGGCCATGGCTTGCTCCTGGATTGAGGCGCGGCCCACCCCGGGCATCGCGCTTTGGGAGGGTATGGCGTATAGGCGCGGGGACGTCCAGCATACTGGCAAAGGGGGGCTCCATGGGCCGCATTCTGACGCGCGCGATGTGCCTTGGCCTCTGGGCATGGGCCTTGACCTTAGGTGCACTGGTTGCTTTTCAAACAGCTTGGCCCTTGTCGCCGTTGGCGCCAATGCCTGGCGCGGTGATTGTCGTCCTCGGCGGCGGCATGGACCCGGACGGGCGGCTTCACCGGTCGTCGACGACGCGGGTCGACGCGGGCGTGGCGCTGTGGCGCGCGGGGGTGGCAGATCGGCTCCATTTCTCGGGCGGCGCCCGGGACCTGGTATCAGCAGGCGAACGCATGGCTGCCAGGGCCCGCGCCGCGGGCGTGCCCGTAAACGCGATCACCACCGAACGACAAAGCCAATCCACCCTGCAAAACGCGCTATTCTCGCGCCCGACACTCCGCGACGCGTCGATCATTCTCGTTACCGAAAAATTCCACCTGCCCCGCGCCTGGGCGAGCTTTCAGGCTATGGGTTTGCGCCCTGTGGCCTGGGCCGCGGCCCCCCCGGCGCGCGCGACCCTAGCCAGCCGAACCCGTGTCACGCTGCGCGAAAGCCTGGCGGTCTGGTTCAACCTCGGCCGTTGGGGACTATGGCGCGCCGCAGGGGCCCTGGGAGTAAAGAACGCCACCCGCGACTCCTGGCTCCACTAGCGGGCAGCTTCCCGCCGACCGGGCGGCCCCGGGCGGCGCAGTCCCGCCGACTACCCCGCCACCGGCGCCAAACGCATGCGCGTTTGCCACCTGGCGGGCACGCGCCCCGTTCCCCTGGGCGCGGCTTTGGCGTACTCTCAATCCTATGGATGCGCTGACCCCATATGACACCCCGAAACGCCCCGCCCGCGGGCTGCGCATCGCGGTGGTGGTCTTTGTGGCGGCGGCGGCGCTTCTGGTGTGGCTGTCGAACCTCTACCTGACTGACCGGTTTTCCCAGTCTTCGCGGGCCGACGCCGAAGCGCAGATGAACCTTTATGCCGGGCGCATCGTGTCCGAGTTGCAGCGCAATTCGGTAGTGCCGCTTCTCTTGACCCGCGACACCCAGCTGATCAACGCGCTCAACTCCGAGGATTTTGGCGGCACATCTCAGCGGCTGATTTCTTACCGCGACGAAATCGGCGCCCGTTCCATTGTGCTTCTCGACAAGCTGGGGCGTGTGGTGGCCGCGAGCGACCGACGCGAGATCGGCACGGTGCTTCGCGACCAGCCGTTTGTGGTCAACGCCCTACGGTCCCCCGATACGGTGTTCACGATCACTGGCGTGGGTGAAGGACGGCTGTCGTTTACTTATTCGCGCAAGGTGATGTTCCAAAAGTCGCCCGTGGGCGTGATCCTGGTGGAAGTAGAACTGGATCAGCTTTTTGACCGCTGGTCGGGGCGCGACGCCACGCTTTTGGTCACTGATTCCACCGGCAAAATCATCCTCGCCACGGAGCGGCAATTCCGTCACCAGACCATCGAAGAGGCGCTCGGCAGCCAGCCCGCGCCGAGCCCGGTGGAGCGCGCCTGGCGCGCCACCGGCGACTGGAGCCAGGAGCTTGTCGACCTCTACATTCAGGGCCGACCGATCCTGCGCATCGACCAGAAGATTCCGTTTCAGGGGTGGCGGCTGACATATCTGGCCAGCTTTGACGCCGTACGCGCCCAGGTGAATGCGGTCCTGGCGCTTGAATTGATGGTGCTGGCGATTGTGATGGCGCTTGGATTCTACCTGCTGAGCCGCCGGGCTATTCGCCAGTCCTTTGTCTTCCAGGCCGAAACCCGCCAATTGCGCGCGCTCAACGAGCGGCTGCAACAGGAAATTGCCGAACGGGAACGGGTCGAACGCAACCTCGAAGTGGCCGAGCAGTCCTTGGCGCAGTCCTCAAAATTGGCCGCCCTGGGGGAAATGTCGGCGGCGGTGAGCCACGAGTTGAACCAACCGCTCGCGGCCATGCGCACCTATCTGGCGGGCGCCAAGCTGTTACTGCAGCGCCGCCGCCCGGCAGAGGCCATGTCGAGCTTCCAACGCATCGACGACCTGATCGACCGCATGGGCGCCATCACCCGGCAGCTCAAATCCTACGCCCGCAAAGGGTCGGACGATATGGTAGCGCTTGATCTACGCACAAACGTAAAGAACTCCCTAGCGATGATGGCCCCGCAGCTGAGCCAGATGCAGGTGCGCATCACCCAGACCCTGCCCCCGGACCCGGTAGTCGTCGAAGGCGATGCCGTGCGGGTGGAACAGGTGATCGTGAACCTTTTGCGCAACGCGCTCGACGCGATGAAATCCCAGGAAGACCGCCACCTCGATATCCTGCTCACCGGCGGGGAAATGGCCAAACTTGCGGTGCGCGACAACGGCACGGGCATCAGCAATTTCGACGAGCTGTTCGAGCCCTTCTTCACCACCAAAAAGCCCGGCGACGGGGTCGGGCTGGGCCTAGCGATCTCTTCGGGGATCGCCAAGGACCTAGGCGGGCGGCTTTTCGCCCGAAACAGCCAGCGCGGCGGGGCGGTGTTTGAGTTTTGGCTGCCGACCCAGGAAACTATCGCGGTTAAGGCAGCGGAGTAAAAAGACATGCCAGAGCAGATGACCATCGCCATTGTGGACGACGAACAGGACATGCGCGAAAGCATCAGCCAATGGCTGACGCTGTCGGGCTACCGCACGCGCACCTTCGCCAGCGCCGAGGATGCGCTCAAGGTCGTGGACCAGGACTTTCCCGGCATCCTGATATCGGACATCAAGATGCCCGGTATGGACGGGATCGCCTTTCTAAAAAGGGTGCAGAGCATCGACAGCCAGTTGCCAATGATCATGATCACCGGCCACGGGGATGTGGCCATGGCCGTCGATGCCATGCGCATCGGCGCCTATGATTTTCTGGAGAAACCCTTCAACCCGGAACGCATGGCGGACCTGACAAAGCGCGCGGTGCAGACGCGGCGGCTGACGCTCGACAACCGTACGCTGCGGCGCGAGCTGTCGGACGGCACGGTCCTTTTGCGCAAGCTTATGGGGTCCTCCCCGGTGATGGAGCGGCTGCGCGAAGACATCCTGGACTTGGCCCAGGCGGACGGGCACATCCTGGTGTCCGGCGAAACCGGCACCGGCAAGTCGCTGATTGCCCATGCGCTCCACGCCTGCGGACCGCGCGCGGGAAAAAAGTTCATCACGCTTAACTGTGCGGCCTATACCGAAGACGAATTGGCCCGGCGGCTTTTTGGGCCCATGGAAGACGGGCTGCCAGCGATCGAAGGTTCGCTCGGCGGGACGCTTTGCCTAGAAGACATCGAAAGCCTGCCCGCACCTATCCAGGCCCGTCTGATCGGCGCGCTCGAAGACCATGACCGGGGCGACACCTCGCCCCTGCGGATTATTGCCATTTCGAACGAACCCGACCCGAATACGCCGCTCGAAGATACAATCCGCCAGGACCTTTATTTCCGACTGGCGGCAATGCAGATTACACCGCCGCCCCTGCGCCAGCGAGGGGAGGATATCCTCCACCTCTTTAACCGCTACGTGGAAACCTTCGCCGAGGAATACGGCTGCGACGGCCCGGAGGTAAGCGCCAAAGACGCCGCCCAACTGCTGCAGGCACCCTGGCCGGGCAACATCCGCCAATTGATCAACCTGGCAGAGCGCGCAGTACTCCAGCACCGGCGCGGCAGCTATTCCATCGCCAACCTGCTGATGGACGACGCCTCT
>JBCCMR010000270.1:0-4316 GCA_039026255.1 Pseudomonadota bacterium | reverse complement strand
TCGATGTAGTGAAAGATAGGCCCGGGCAACCGGCGCTTCGCCAGGTGACGAAAATCCTGAAAATTGTGGCAGTTCGACAGGCCCATGTGGCGCCTCCTTCGGTTGGACGCGCGTCGATAGCCAAAAACATGCCCGGTGGCAAAGGGGTGCTGGGTGCGGCGCTTAGCCCACGATCATTTGTTTTAGCTGAAGCGTTTCGTGCTCCAACTGCATGAGGCGATGGTTGACCGCGTCGCCAATCGTTATCATGCCCGCCACCTGGGCGCCGTCCATGACCGGCATATGTCGGAATCGCCCAGCGATCATGCGGCGCAGCACGTCTTCCAAAAGGTCGTCAGCGGCGCAGGTTTCGACTTTGGTGGTCATGTTGTCAGCGACCGATTGGGGCAGGGTTTGGCCTGGGGTTTCCGCCAGTTTCCGTACGATGTCCCGCTCCGACAGGATACCGCACAGGGCGCCTCCGGCGTCTGTGACCACCAATGCACCGATGCGTTTGTCGCGCAGCACGCCGACCGCATCGGCGATTGTGTCATCCGGACCGATGGAAATCACCCCGGCGCTGCTTTTTGATGACAAAAGCTGGCCCACTGTGGTGCGGTCCTGGACCGTATTCGTGGCTGTGGTTTGGCTGTAGGTCTTGTCGGCGCCTGTGTCCCTGTCGGCGCTGCCCCCCCGATACGATGTTGGCATGAGCGTCTCCTCCCGCTTGTCTGCAACACTCTGGCTGTTAGATGAGCCTAATCGAACCAGTGCTCGCATGGGAAGGGCAGATAAAAGATGGCGGATTTCAGCCTGACACCAATGGTGGCGACCACACTCTTCGTGGCGGCGATCCTGGCAGGGAACGCGTATCGGCGTGTGTGGAAGGCAGAAGGGCCGCGCTGGCAGCTGTGGTTTTACGGCCTGATCGCGGGCGGATGTTTGATCATTGTGGGTATGGTTCCACTAGATTATTGACCCGACCGCCGGGTCGCGGGCGGCGCGAGCCCGGGTTTCTTGCCCAGGCGCGCGGTTCATTTAAGTACGCGAAGCGGCTTTTGCCCCCACCGATTCGAGCATCCTGCGCGCTCGCGGGCAGTCGAGCCGGTCGCGCAAAGGGCTATTTGGATCGATCTCTTTCTTGCACACTAAACACTGGTCCGCGTCGCCGATTGCGTTGAGCCCGCCGCAACTGCCCTTGATGGTTTTGCCCATAAGCATCACGCCTAAGGACATGCCCACCACAACCAGCGACAGGATCCCAAACGTCAGGAGGAACGTCGCCATAGGGTGCCTCCTTTACCCGATCAGTTCGGCGTAACGCCGACTGGGAGTACTTTTGAAGGTGGCGGTTGCGCCTGACCCGTGACGATCGATGAATAGAACCGCGAGGTCCAGCTTGTCGGCAATCTCCATGCCCCGTTCGCGCCCGAGGATCAGCATTGCGGTGGCCCAGGCGTCTGCCATCATGGCTGTGTTGGTGAGAACTGTGGCCGATGCCGTTCGGTGGGTGATCGGGCGCCCGGTGCGCGCGTCTAAAAGGTGCGAATAGCGCTGGCCATCGACCTCGAAGTAGTTGCGGTAATCGCCAGACGTGGCCATCCCGAAGCCTGATACCGCCGCAATTTGTTCTACTCCGCCGCCGACGGTCGGCGTCTCGATACCGATCTGCCAGGGTGTGCCGTCGGCATTGCGGCCTTTGGTGATCAGGTCGCCGCCGATCTCAACCATGTAGTTTTCGACACCTAGACTATCGAGCGCCCCGGCAAGCCGGTCTACGCCGTATCCTTTACCGATGGCCGACAGGAACAATTCGGTGCCGGGCGCTGCCTTGGTCAAGCCACCTTCGGCTAAGGCGATCTTGTCAATTCCCACCGATTCGGCTGCGGCGGCAATGGCCGCATCGCTCGGCGTTCTGCCCGCCATTCCGGTGGCGCCAAAGCCCCAGGCCTCTATCAGAGGGCCCATGGTGATATCGAAAACGCCATCGCTGGCGCTGTGGACCGCCTGTGCTCCGGCAACCACTGTTCGCATGGCGTCGGACGCCTCAATCAGGCCAGTCGCAGTGCTGCGGTTGAAGGTCGACACCTCGGATACGGGGTCCCAGTTCGACAGTTGCGCATTCACTTCGAAAAGTGCCCCTTCAACCGCTGACTTTAAGTCGTCCCGGTTCAAAGCACTCTCAGCGTCGATTGCGACTATGTTGTACGTCGTACCCATTGTCGTGCCGGACAGGGTAACCACAGGATTGCGGATTTTACACGCCGCCAATGCCAGCGGCATTGCCAATATCGTGCGTCGGGTAAGCATTGTTGCCTCAGCCAAGATTTTCTCCCCTTGGTTAGGTATTGCCCTTTTAACAGCTATGCATCCCGTGTACTGCGACAAACAAGCTCGGGACACAAGAAAGTGTCGAAATTTTCGGTTCCGGACTAGCGACGTCACCCGTGTAAATGGTAGTTGTCGCGTGGGAGAGTAAGGTAGCAACGACAAGCGACCGAGCGTGAAGACATATAGTTTCAAAAAGGGGCTGGACCTGCCGGTTTCCGGTACTCCGTCCAGCGAAATAACTCAGGGTTCCGACGTCACAACCGTGGCGGTCATCGGGGTGGACTACATTGGCTTAAAGCCTCGTCTTTCGGTGGACGAAGGTGACATCGTGGCTGCTGGCGCGCCGATATTTGCCCACAAAGATACGCCCGAGGTGTTCGTCACCGCCCCCATCGGCGGGCGTGTGAAGGCGATAAACCGCGGCGCGCGCCGGGTTCTGCTGAGTGTGGAAATCCAGGCGACCGACGACGCGCCAGAACCTTTGGATTTTTCCGGCGTGGGTGGCACAGATACGCCCGAGGGCTTGGCCGAGAAGCTTTGTGCGGCGGGGCTTTGGACTTCGTTCCGCACGCGACCCTATTCGAAAGTGCCCACGGCAGACACGCGCCCGGCCGCAATTTACGTTACCGCCATGGATACGGAGCCGCTTGCCCCGGACGCGGCAGTTGTAGTTGCAGACGCCGCTGAGGACTTTGAGGCGGGCTTGCGCGCTATAAGCGTGCTCACCGAAGGCAAAACATACCTGTGCCACGAGACAGGAAAGACGATTCCCGGTTCCAACATCCCCGGAGTGGAGGCCGCGGCATTTTCTGGACCCCATCCAGCGGGTCTGCCCGGCACCCACATGCATTTTCTGGAGCCGCCCAACGCCGAAAAGGTGATGTGGACCATCTGGTATCAGGACGTGATCGCCATCGGGCACCTGGTCCGGACCGGTCGCATCAGCGCCGAGCGGGTGATCGCACTGACCGGGCCCTTGGTTACCAAGCCGCGCCTGGTGCGCACGGTCATGGGTGCTTCAATGTTAGAGATAACCGACGGCGAGTTCGACACCGCCACCCCGGCGCGCATTATATCAGGGTCGATCCTAAGTGGTCGCGCAGGGGAAGGCGTTGACGCCTACCTGGGCCGCTACGACAGGCAGATTACCGTGATCGAAGAGGACAAAAAGCAGATCCCCATGGGCTGGATCCGGCCCATGGCCGAGAAGTATTCGTTCCAGCCCGTCCTCGGTTCGGCGTTTTCGCGCAAAAGCTATCCGCTTTCGTCTAATCTGAATGGCGGACGCCGGGCCATGGTTCCGCTTGGCACGTTTGAACAACTAATGCCCCAGGACTTCTTGCCGACGCAGCTTTTGCGAGCGCTTCTTGTGATGGATACCGACGCCGCGCAACAGTTGGGTGTACTGGAGCTTGATGAAGAAGACCTCGGTCTCTGCGGCTTCGCCTGCCCAGCGAAATACGAATATGGCATGGCCCTACGGGACTGCCTGACAAAAATTGAAAAGGAGGGTTAGGCAGATGGGCTTACGCAGCTTCTTCGACCGAATTGAACCCAGTTTCGAAAAGGGTGGCAAATACGAGAAGTATTTTCCCATCTACGAGATGGTCGAGAGTTTTCTCTACACGCCCAAAACCGTGACCACCGCAGCACCCCACGCCCGGTCATACATCGATATGAAGCGGATCATGACTTACGTGGTCCTGTCGACAGTGCCCGCAATCTTGATCGGGCTCTACAACGTTGGTTTGCAGGTAAATAGCGCCATTGCAGTTCACGGTGCCGCCGGGTGGCGGGCGTCGATTATGGAGTTCTCGGGCCTGGGGTTTGACGCCTCGAACGCCTTTGTGAACGTGGCGCACGGGCTTCTCTACTTCTTGCCGATCTATATCGTGACCCTTGTCGCGGGCGGCATCTGCGAGGTCATCTTCGCCACGATCCGCCGGCACGAGGTCAACGAAGGGTTCCTCGTCACATCAATGCTGTACGCGCTGATTATGCCGCCG
>JBCCMR010000269.1:0-4323 GCA_039026255.1 Pseudomonadota bacterium | reverse complement strand
GGTTTTGGCCGCCGATGCCGTCGCCACTCGCGACCAGCCACCTTTTGATGCCTCGGCCATGGACGGCTACGCGGTGCGCGCGGCAGACCTGGCACCTGGTGCGCGGCTGCTGGTAGCGGGAACAAGCGCCGCAGGTGACCGGTTTGCCGGTGTTGTCCCACCGCGCGGGGCAGTGCGCATTTACACGGGCGCACCGGTTCCCCCGGGCGCGGACAGGATCCTAATTCAAGAGGATTGCACCCGGGACGGAGACCACATCGCGGTAGCAGACCGCTGGGATAGCCGCGCCTATATCCGCCCTGCAGCCGGGGATTTTGCCCAGGGCGACCTTGTCACAGCGCCGCGTGTTCTAGGCCCGGCGGACATAGCGCTCCTGGCGGCGATGAATGTGGCAAGTGTGCAGGTGCGGGCGCGGCCCCAAGTCGCGCTGATTTCCACGGGCGATGAACTGGTAATGCCAGGTGAAAATCCAGGACCCGACCAAATTATCTCGTCAAACGGTCTTGGGCTGGCGGCGCTCTTGCGCCGGGCCGGGGCCGAACAGCGGGTTTTGCCTATCGCCGGCGACACCCCGGCGGCGCTGCATGCAGCCTTCGACCTGAGCCGTGGCGTCGATTTGATCGTGACGCTGGGCGGTGCGTCGGTAGGTGACCGGGATCTGGTCCGCCAAGTGGCAGCGGATGCAGGACTTGACCAAGCGTTTTACAAGGTGGCCATGCGCCCAGGCAAACCTCTGATGGCAGGGCGACTGGGCCCTGTGCCCCTTGTGGGCCTACCCGGGAACCCGGTCAGCGCCTTGGTCTGCGGACACGTCTTTATCGTGCCCGCAGTCCGCGCGATGCTAGGCCTGCCCCCCCTGCCGCCGCGCAGCAAGGCCCCGCTCGCTGTGGACTTGGAGCCGAGCGGCCCACGGGAACACTACATGCGCGCAACCCGCGATGGCCAAGGCCGGGTCACCCCCGCTGATCGCCAGGACAGCTCCCTTCTCGGGGTCCTGGCGGAAGCAGACTGTCTGATGGTGCGACCGGCCTCTGACGGGCACCGCCGCGCGGGAGAATTGGTCGAAACTTGGACGATCTAGACCCTTAAACCGTGCGGTTTCCCAAGTTATCCACAGGTGGGCTCGAATTTCTTTTGACAGATATGTGGGAACATGCGTAGAACATAAGAGAACAAGTGCGAACATAGATGGAGAGCAGCCGTGTTGACCCGCAAACAGATGGACCTTTTGGAGTTCATCCACCGGCGCATGCAAAAAGACGGTGTGCCACCTTCCTTCGACGAAATGAAAGAGGCCCTTGATCTTCGGTCGAAATCGGGGATCCATCGGTTGATCACGGCATTGGAAGAACGCGGATTTATTCGTCGTCTGGCACACCGGGCTCGCGCGATAGAAATTCTGCGCCTGCCTGAAGCGATTGATGCGGGCTTTGTGCCCCGGGTCATCGACGGCGGGGCCCCTCCGCCGCCACCGCGCACAGCTATCCCGGTTGAGGTATCCGCCGAACCGTTGCCTATTATGGGACGTATCGCCGCCGGTACACCCATTGAGGCAATCCAACAGGCAACCCATAACGTGGCGGTGCCGCAAGACATGCTCCACAACTCAGGGCGCCACTACGCCCTAGAGGTGAAGGGCGACTCGATGATAGAAGCGGGCATCAACGAAGGCGATATCGTGATTATCCACGAGCAGTCGGACGCCGATAATGGCGACATCGTTGTGGCGCTGGTAGAAGATCAAGAGGCCACGCTCAAACGTTTGCGCAAACGCGGGTCGGCGATCGCGTTGGAGGCGGCCAACCCCGCCTACGAGACGCGCGTATACCGCGACGATCAAGTTAAAGTGCAGGGTAAACTTGTTGGACTCATCCGCAGCTACTGAGCGGGTTGGCCTGGTCGAACGGGGCTGTCCGTGGGATGTCCCCTTTTTCTGTCTAAGGGCACCCGTGCTTTTGGGCGTTTGGCTGCCACACATTGCGCGGGCTGGCGCTTAATTCCCCAAAGTGCGCTGAAAGCACGTTTTGGAATGTCAGTGCACACAGCGTTTGTGCCGGCGGCAATTACAGCGATGACCCGCAACCGGCATAGCCGAAGATCACCGATATGAGACGCACGGCGGAATTGCGCAGTTTTGGGCCGCATGCGTATCGGTAGGGAAGACGGCTTCGGGCGGTCCCGGCAAGCCCGTCCAAGCGTCCAAAGGTGGAGGCCAATACCCGCGACCGCGCTTTTGGGCTTTATCAACGCGGCCGTGGGTTCGACGGGCGCTTGCCCGCACCCTTGACGGGTTAGCGTCACCGGCCCGCCCGATTCCACAGCCGATCCCCGGCCACCGCCTTGGCGCTGGTCACACCAAGCTTTTGCGCGCGCAAATGAACGGTGTGGGACCCGGCGCGCCTTAGATCGAGAGCAGTGATTGCTGCGCAGGGCACGGGAAACTCCGACCGCGGGGTTAGAACGAGATCGGCCCGGGCGCAAAGCGCGCTTAACTCTGCGGAGGCTGGCTCTTTGGCCTGGATAAGCGCCACGCGGTGCGGACCTAGGTCCCACAACTGACCGTCGCCCGGTGGCGCCCGGGCGGCGGCGGCGGCCTGATCGGCGCGGTCCCCGTCGTTTTCCAGCCAAACCCGCGCTGCAAAGCCGCTGCCTTTAGCACGGTTAAGCCAGCGACCCTCAGCGCCCGCCACGCCCACAAGCCTCCCGTCGTCGCTAATTAGAATGTCCGGACGCTCTGCCCCAGCCCAAACCCAAATCGCACAGGCCATCGCAGCAAAGCCCATTGCGCGCCCGGGGCCGCGCCAGATAATCGCGAAAACACCGCCCGCCAAAATCGCGGCAAGGACCGCCCCCGGTGCGGCGGGCACCCGCCAGACCGACCCGTCCAGCGAAGCTACCCAAGACGCAACCCCCAGAATCCATCCGATGCCCTGTCCCATGACCCAAAAGGCCAAATCTTCGAGCCCAAGCACCATTAGACACCCGGCCAAAACCGCCGCTGGCATCACCACAGAGCCCATGACCGGCACCGATAGGAGGTTCGCCAAAAGCCCGTACTGCGCCACTGTGTTGAAATGAAAGGCCGAGACCGGTGCCGTGGCAGCGCCAGCCACTGCGCTTGCCATTACAAGCGACAGGACCGGCATGGCAACACGGCCCGGCCCCCGCCCCAGCGCGTGCCAACGCGCATCGCGGTTGAGCGTCTCGAAAACCGCAACAAGCGCGCCTGTGGCAGCAAAGCTCATCTGAAAACCGGGGGACAAGAGGCTCTCAGGTCGCAGAACCAAGATGATAATCGCGGCCAGCGTGACCGCCCGCAAGCTGATCGCCGCGCGATCAAAAAGCACGGCGAGCAGCATCACCGCCACCATCACAAAGGCCCGTTGGGTGGCCACGTTGGCACCCGATAGGCCCAAGTAAGCCAACCCCACAAGAAGCGCGACGGCGGCAGCGATTTTTTTGGCGGGCAGCCGGAGCGCCAAGGGCGGCACAGCCGCGGCCCCAAGGCGGATCACCGCAAAGACAAAGCCCGTTAAAAGCCCCATGTGAAGGCCTGATATCGCCAAAAGATGCGCCAGGTTCGACGCGCGCAAATGGGCCAGGGGCGCCGGGTCGATGGCCGACCGGTCCCCCACCAGGATCGCTGCGGCAAAGGCGCCTTTTTGGCCGGGCATTTCGGCCATAAGCCGCATGGCAATGCGCTGGCGCAAACCGTCAAGCCACGGACGAAAGGCGCGTTTCGGGGGCGGCGCCATCAAAACGGGGGGCGCGCGGGCATAGCCCACGGCGCCAAGACTTGAAAACCAGGCGCGGCGCTGGAAGTCAAAGCCACCGGGCTCCACCGGGCCACCGGGCGGTGCCAGGCGTGCGGTGACCGCGATGCGTGCCCCAGGGATCAGCGCCGTGCCAGCATGGTCGCTATGAAGCGATACGCGCACCCGGGCCGGCGTACGGGCCGGGTCCATCCGCGCCAGATAGGGCGCTCCAAGCAGAACCCGCGGGACATCGCTCGCCGACCGGTCAACGACCAGAACGGTACCCTCCACCGGGCCGTAGTAGAAAAATGTGAGCTTCGGCGCGGCAACCAAATGTGCACGCCCCAGGGCCAAAGCGCCACCGAACAGCACCAAAATCGGAACCCAAGCCAGAACGCGGCCCGCATCCCCGCCCCAGCGTCGCAAAGCAAAGGCAGCCAAAAGCGTCGCCGCGGCCCCTACCCCATGGGCTGCGCCCGGTTCCTGCGGAAGCGCGAAGTAAGCTGCGATACCCGCCCCGAGCCAAACTGGAACCCAAAGAAAAAACCGCGTGGCCTGGCCATAGAGC
>JBCCMR010000268.1:0-4333 GCA_039026255.1 Pseudomonadota bacterium | reverse complement strand
CACCTTCGGCATCTTCGCGCCGACCCAGCACCACGTCGAGTGTGGTGCTGCCCCCGTCGCGGAACACAATCACTTGCACAGCTTTGCCAACCGGCGCAAAGCCCACGGCTTTGACCAGTTCACGGGTGTTTTCCACCTCGCGCCCGTCGAAGGACAGGATCACGTCGCCGGCCCGGATGCCCGCTTCGGCAGCGGGGCCTTCCGGCACATCGCTGACCAAAGCACCGGCCACTTTGGCCAGGCCCAGCGCTTCCGCTAGTTCTTCGTCCACGTCCTGGATGCGCACACCTAGCCAGCCGCGGCGTGTTTCGCCGAACTCCCGCAGTTGGTCGACGACCCGAGTGACGACGTTCGATGACATAGAAAAGCCAAGGCCGATTGAGCCCCCGGTCGGCGAGATGATTGCCGTGTTCACACCGATGACGTCCCCATCCATGTTGAAAAGCGGCCCCCCCGAGTTGCCTTTGTTGATGGCGGCGTCGGTCTGGATGTAATCGTCATAGGTGCCGCGAAGGGACCGGTTGCGCGCCGAGATGATACCGGCGGAAACCGAAAAGCCCTGGCCCAAGGGGTTGCCGATGGCCAGCACCCAGTCACCCACGCGGGCCACATCGGAATTGCCAAAAGTCACAAACGGCATCGGCGTATCAGAATCAACTTTCAAAAGCGCAATGTCAGTTTTGTCGTCCGTGCCAATCAGCGTGGCGTCCAGCATTTCGCCCGAAAAAAGCTCCACCTGGATTTCGTCGGCGCCGTCGATCACGTGATTATTTGTGACGATGAAACCATCCGCCGAGATGATAAAGCCGGAGCCCAAAGCATTGGCCCGCCGCTGACGCTGACGGTTGTTGTTGTTATTGTTGTTGCTGTCGGGGCCAAACAGGTCCGGGAAAAGGTCTTCGAGCGGGGAACCCCGAGGGGCACGGGGCATCACCGGACGCTCGCGACCAGCTACCATTGTGGTGGTGGTAATGTTGACCACCGATGGGCTGAGCCGTTCGGCCAGGTCAGCAAAGCTGGACGGGGCGCCGCGGGCCGCCGCTATCGCCGCAGATGTCACGACAAAGGCCAAGGTCATAAAGGCACCCAAGGCCCAGGCCATACGGCGGTCGACCTGGTCGGTGCGGGAAAGTGTGGCAGTCCTCAACGTGTGTCTCCTATTCAATGGTGCTGCTGCGTCCTCAGATACGGCGTCGCCGACTAGGATCGGAGGTGGCTCAACCGCGTGGACAATCAAATCGTGTCTTCCACAACACAATGCAATTTATTCCGTCACAAAAAAAGGTGAAATGCTTGTGAACAACGTGCGGGGACGACGGATGGGCGGTCGCCCGCCCGGGTTAAGCCAACGCTTGCGCCCAAGCCTTGTTGGCGGCAGGTTTCATTGGATTGATCGCGCGTGCGGGCGCAGCACACTTTGGGGGACATGGCAAAAATGCGGGTATGGTTTGGCATATGTGCGGCGCTTTGTCTTTGCGCCTGGCCCCTTCTGGCCCAAGACGGCGGCGCGGTATCAGACCAGCCCACCGGCAAAATCGCCGTAGAAGACAGCGCAGAAACCGATGCGGCGATTGCCGTGCGGATTCGCGATATCCTGGAAGAACTCGAAGACTATGATCGGGTTTCGGTCACGGTTTCAAACGGGATCGTAACCCTGCGCGGAACCACCCTTGACGCGTCAAGCGCAGGAAAGCTGGGTGAACTTGTCGCCCGTGTAGACGGGGTCGTTGCGGTGGAAAACAACGTCGAGGAAAGCACCGACGTGGCCGAGCGGTTGACCCCCTTGATGGAACGGTTCGAAGCGCGGCTTTGGCGCATCATCGCCTATCTACCCCTCATTGCCGTGGCGGTCTTGTCCTTTTCGGTGGTGGTCGGGCTGGGTGTTCTGCTTGCTCGGTTACGCCAGCCCTGGGACCGGCTCGCCCCTAACGCGTTTATCGCCGACATTTATCGCGTGGTCATCCGCTTGGGCTTCACCGTGGCCGGGCTGGTTATGGCTCTTGATATTCTCAACGCAACGGCGCTCTTGTCGACCATATTAGGCGCCGCCGGGATCATCGGTCTGGCCATCGGTTTTGCCGTACGCGACACGGTCGAGAACTTCATCGCCTCAATTATGCTCTCCATCCGCCAGCCGTTTCGCCCTAACGACGCGGTGGAAATCGGCGGCGACGAAGGCATGGTAATCCGCTTAACCAGCCGCGCCACAATCCTTTTAAGCTTTGACGGCAACCACATCCGCATCCCCAACGCCACCGTCTTCAAAAGCCGCATCGTCAACTATTCCCGTAACCCAGAGAGGCGCTTTCTGATCGACTTCGGGCTTGCCGCCGACACCGATCTAGCCATGGCCAAAGACGTGGCTATGGCGGCGCTGCAGGGGCTACCCTTTGTGATTGATCAACCGGCGCCGGGCGTTTGGGTGGACGGGCTTGGCGACAGCACGGTGACGCTGCGGGTCGCGGGATGGGTGGACCAACGGAAGACGTCGCTTTTACTGGCAAAGGGGGAAGCGATCCGCATCATAAAGGCGGCGCTCGAAGAGGCGGACGTGGAAATGCCAGAGCCCACCTACAGGCTGATCGCCGACGGGGCCGTGGCGCTGAAATCGGAACCCATAGCACCCGCTCGACCGGCGCCCATTCCGCCCGCGGCCCCGGTCGAAGACGTCAGCGCCGATCACGAGCTTGACGATATGATCGCCTCGGAGCGCAAGGAGCTGGAAAGTAGCGACCTTCTGTCCAAAGGCGCACCCGAGGAATAGCGCCTAGCGCCAAAGATAGGCGTAGCTGGCCGCCAGGCCCTGGGCCTTCGCCAAAAGCCGTAGGCCCGGACCCTGAGCGCGGGATATGGCGCCGGTCTCAAGTCGTTCAAGCAGCACTTCGGGCCCGCACGACAACCCCGTCACTGGGTCCCAGTAGGCGGGATAGTCGATGAGCGCCGCATGCACGAGCGCCCAAAGTGGGACACCCGGGCGGCGCCGGGCGGGGGTTTCAGCGCGGTCGTCGGTCAGGCCCCACCCTGCATAAAATGGTATGCCCCAGGTGGTCACGGGAATGCCGCGCAAAAGCGCTTCAAACCCCGTCAGCGATGTCATCGTCGCCACCCGCGACACATGGGGCAAAAGCTGCGCAATATCGGCGCGTGCAACCGTTTCATCAGCATCGGCAAAGCCGGATCCGCTTTCGCCCCCGTCCCGCAGGCCCGCCAAAACATCCGGGTGGGGTTTGTAAACGATATACGCCCCCGGAAAGGCGCCACGCGCCGCCGCCAACAGCGCCCGGTTCGTGGCCGCGCCCGGCGCGCCCTTCAAGATCGACTGGTCGTCTTCCACCTGACCGGGCACCAGCACCACATCGCGTCCTTCAGGAAATTCTGGCAGGGGGGCCTCGGCACCCAGATTATACTTCGACACCCCCGCAGCCACGATCCGGTCCGCCAGGCGCCGGGCGCGTGTTTCGGCCCAAGGGGGCAGATCGCGGCCTGCGTCGATCAACCTCTCCAGGCGGCTGGGCCGTGAGGGGTCGTAGTATATTCCCGCGTCGTCGAGCGTAAGCGACGCTGGAACGACCAGTTCTGCGCCAAGGCCCGCCGACCGAACAAACCCGTCCTCCATACGCAGAACCGGCACTTTGCGCGCTTGGGCCGCGCGGGTTAGTGCCGTGCTTTCCTTACCCGCCCAAACGACAATCTGCCCGCCAGCGTGGTCGGCCAAGCGCGACGCGGTCTTCGGATCGTCTTCGAACCGTTCTATGCGGTCGAAGCGGCGCTTCAGAAAACCCCGTTTCCAAAGCCGCATGCCCGACAAGACGCTGGGCACCGCAAAGCCCTTGTGCGCCGACATTTTCGACGTCAACTGGTCGAGCACATCCTCAAAGGTGCAAAGCCTGCCCAAGGCCGGGTCATGCCAGCGGCAATACCGCAGATAAGCTGCATCAAAGAACGCCTCGGGCGTGATGGGTGTGCGGGCAGGAGTGCGTTCATGGCGATCATCGGTCAGCCCGCGCCCGCAGTAGAAGGCGTCGCCGAAAACGACCGGTCGGTGACCGTGAAGGATGGCTTCCGCCCCCAGCAGACTGCTGACGCAGTAGACCGCCCGGGCCCGGGCAAAAAGCGCTCTCGGCGCGGTGCCGTGGTCCCATATTAGCGTCTTGGCATTCCCGTCACGGGGGTCAAAAAAACCCGCACGCTTGCCCGCCAGGGTCTCCGGGTGGGTTTTGATCAGGATCGTGGCGCCCGGATGCTCCGCCCGGGCGGTGTCGAGCATGGTTTGGAAGTGCCCGGCGTGGGCACCCGCCCCTGCGACCGAGGCATCGCCAAAGGTCTGATCAAT
>JBCCMR010000267.1:0-4345 GCA_039026255.1 Pseudomonadota bacterium | reverse complement strand
GCACCTACACCGCCGTCTGGTGGGTGGGCATCGCAGTCGGCGCCTTTTCCGCCATCGTACACCTGCCCGTGCGGGAAGAGCCCCTGACCACCCGCGCGCCCCAGGGCGCTGCCGCATGAGCCCGCAGCCGGGACTCAACCCAAGGCAGCCCGGGTGACCACACATCTGCCGGGGCTCTTCTGCCTCCTCTTGGCCTATGTGTTGTCGCAATTCTACCGGGCCTTTCTGGCAGTCCTGGCCCCGGCGTTGGATCGGGATCTTGGGCTCGGTGCCGACACGCTCTCCTTGGCGTCGGGGCTTTGGTTTTTGGCGTTTGCGGCCATGCAGATCCCCGTGGGCGCAGCCCTTGACCGGATCGGCCCACGTCGCACAGCGGCCGCGCTTTTCCTTGTGGGTGCTTCGGGCGCCGGAGCCTTCGCCGCCGCCCAGACAGCCTGGCACGTGCACGGAGCGATGATGCTGATCGGCGTTGGCTGTTCGCCGGTGCTGATGGCGAGCTACTTTATTTTCGCGCGGAGCTTTCGGCCTGCGCTTTTTGCCACGCTGGCAGGCGTAACCCTGGGCATCGGCACCCTAGGCAACCTAGCGTCTTCGCTGCCGTTGACGCTTGTCTTGGCAGAACTGGGCTGGCGCACGACAATGGCGGGTCTTGCGGCGATCACCGCCGCAGTAGCCCTGGGCATCGCGGTCCTGGTGCGCGATCCGCCCCAGGCAAAGGGGCCCGGCGGGTCAGTTCTGACACTTCTTCGGATGCCCGCCATCTGGCCGATCCTGGCGATCATGACGGTTAACTACGTGCCCGCCGCCGCGATCCGTGGTTTCTGGATCGCCCCTTACCTGACCGACAGCTTTGCCATCGCTGACCGGCAAGTGGGCACGATCACGCTCATCATGGCGCTGGCTATGATCGCTGGAAACTTTCTCTATGGACCCGCAGACCGGGTTTTTTCATCCCGCAAAAGCATCGTTTTGACGGGCAACTTAGCGGGTGTGGCGGCGCTTTGCGCGTTGATCGCTTTCGGCGGAACCGGGCCGTCGATGGCGGCCGCGCTCTTTGCCCTAGTGGGGGTCACAGGCGCCACCTTTGTGGTGATCATCGCCCACGCCCGCGCGTTCTTCCCCGATCACCTGACCGGGCGCGGGGTCACGTTGCTCAACCTCTTTGGGATCGGCGGCGCGGGAAGTTTCCAGGCACTTTCCGGACGTGTTTTCACCTGGGCGGAACCCTGGGGCACCGCCGCCGCCTACCAAGTCTTGTTCGGATTTTTCGCCGGGGCCCTGGCGCTGGGCTGCTTAGCTTACGCCTTCAGCCGCGACGCCCGGGCAGACGGGTAGCCGCCCCCCGGGCCCATAGGGCCAGGCGGGGACGGCGCCGGTTCAGTGCACTTTGACGTCGCGGGGCCGCTCCGCTGTACTGGTGCGCCCGTCGATCACCAGCCCTGCTTCATCGGCGGTCACCGTGACTGTCGCCCCGTCGAGCACGTCGCCGGACAAAAGCAGCTCCGCCAGGGGATCCTGCACCGCCTTCTGGATAACCCGCTTGAGCGGGCGTGCGCCGTAGACCGGATCGTACCCCTGATCGGCCAGCCACATGCGCGCGGCCCTATCGAGGTCGAGCGCAATCTTGCGGGCCTGGAGCCGCCGCTCGAGTCGGGCCATCTGGATATCCACGATCCCGTCCATATTGTCCCGTGTCAGCCGGTCGAAAAGAACGATCTCGTCCAGACGGTTCAGGAACTCGGGCCGGAAATGGGCGCGCACGGCGGCCATCACATCGTCCCGCGCCCGGTCGGCGTCGGCCCCCTGCGGCAACGTGCTGAGCGCTTGGGAACCAAGGTTCGACGTCAAGATAATCAGCGTCTGCTTGAAATCCACCTTGCGCCCCTGGCCGTCGGTCAGCACCCCGTCATCGAGCACCTGCAAAAGCACGTTGAAGACGTCCGGATGGGCCTTTTCCACCTCGTCGAAAAGCACGACCTGGTAGGGGCGGCGGCGCACGGCCTCGGTCAGGACGCCGCCTTCGTCATAGCCCACATAGCCCGGCGGGGCGCCGATCAGGCGTGCCACCGCGTGCTTTTCCATGAACTCACTCATGTCGATGCGGACCATGGCCCCGTCATCGTCAAAGAGAAATTCCGCCAGGGCCTTGGTCAGTTCGGTTTTGCCCACGCCCGTGGGCCCGAGAAAGAGGAACGACCCCTGGGGCCGCGCTTCGTCGTTAAGCCCGGCACGCGCGCGGCGCACGGCGTTCGAAACCGCACGCACCGCGTCGCGCTGGCCGATCACCCGGCGGCCCAGTTCGGCCTCCATACGCAAGAGCTTTTCGCGGGTGCCTTCCATCATCTTGTCTACGGGGATGCCGGTCCAGCGTTCGACGACGGACGCGATGTGTTCGGGGCGCACGGCCTCGTCCACCATCACGTCGCTGTCGCCGCCTTCGGCATCCGTAAGCTTTGCCTCGATGGCAGGGATCACGCCGTAGGACAGCTCCCCGGCGCGGGCCAGATTGCCTTCGCGCTTCGCGATGTCGAGTTCTGCCCGCGCGCGGTCAAGCTGCTCTTTAAGGTCGCGGGCGCCGGCTAGTTTGTCCTTTTCGGCCTGCCAGGCGGCGGTCATCTGGCTAACCTCGTCTTGCAGGTCTGCCAATTCCTTTTCCAGCTTCGCTAACCGGTCTTGGGATGCCGCATCGTCCTCGCGGCGGAGCGCCTCTGCTTCGATCTGCTTTTGCAGAAGCTCCCGGTCAAGCGCGTCGAGCGCTTCGGGCTTGGAATCCACTTCCATGCGCAAGCGGCTTGCCGCCTCGTCCATCAGGTCGATGGCTTTGTCAGGCAAAAAGCGGTCGGTGATATAGCGGTGGGACAGGGTTGCCGCGCTGACCAGCGCGCTGTCGCTGATACGAATGCCGTGGTGCAGCTCGTATTTTTCCTTGATGCCCCGCAGGATGCTGACGGTGTCTTCCACCGTAGGCTCAGCCACCATGACAGGCTGGAACCGCCGCGCCAGGGCCGCGTCTTTTTCCACGTGCTTGCGATATTCGTCGAGCGTCGTGGCCCCAACGCAGTGCAGTTCGCCCCGGGCAAGCGCCGGTTTGATCAGGTTTGCAGCGTCCATGGCGCCCTCGGACTTCCCGGCGCCCACCAGCGTATGCATTTCGTCGATGAAAAGGATGATCTGACCCGCGGCCTCGGTCACTTCGGTCAGGATGGCCTTGAGCCGTTCTTCGAATTCGCCCCGGTATTTGGCACCCGCAATTAGCGCCCCCATGTCGAGCGCCATCAGCCGCTTATTGTCCAGGCTTTCGGGGACATCTCCGTTGATGATCCGCAGGGCAAGCCCCTCCGCGATGGCTGTCTTACCGACGCCAGGCTCACCGATCAAAACGGGGTTGTTTTTGGTGCGCCGACTTAGCACCTGCATGGCGCGACGGATTTCTTCGTCGCGACCGATGATCGGGTCAATTTTGCCGTCCCGGGCCGCCGCTGTCAGGTCGCGGGCATATTTCTTGAGCGCATCATAGCCGTCCTCGGCGCTGGCGCTGTCGGCGGTGCGGCCCTTGCGGACGTCGTTGATCGCCGTGTTAAGCCCCTGGACCGTCACACCCGCGCTGGAAAGTGCCTCGGCAGCGGCGGACTTCACGACGGCAAGCGCCGTGAGCATTCGTTCGGCGGGCACAAAGCTGTCGCCCGCTTTCTGCGCAATCTTTTCGGCTTCGGCCAGGACCTTGGCGGTCTGCGTGTCGACCATAATCTGTCCGCCCTTCACTTGGGGCAGGCGCGCGACGGCCAGATCCGCGGCCTGTGATGCCCGGCGCGCGTCACCGCCGCTCGACGCCACAAGGTTCGCGGCAAGGCCCTGGTCGTCGTCCAAAAGCGCCTTAAGCAGGTGTTCGGGCATGACGCGCTGGTGGTCTTCGCGTAGCGCAATGGTCTGGGCGGCCTGAATCATACCGCGCGACCGTTCGGTGAACTTGTCCAAGTTCATGGGAATCTCCTTCGATAAGCGTTCGCGTCGCGAGGCCGGACCCAAAAGAGGCGTCCAACACTGGCGAACCTTGCCTAGGAGATAGGCACCCGCAGGCCTCGGCTCAAGGGCCGGGCACCCGGGCGCGCGGGGGTCAGTGACCCAAGATCTGGCTCAGGAAGAGCTTTGTGCGGTCCGACTGGGGGTTGCCGAAAAACTCTTCGGGCTCGTTCTGTTCAACGATCTGGCCCGCGTCCATGAAGATCACGCGATTTGCAACTTGGCGCGCAAAGCCCATCTCGTGGGTCACGCAGAGCATGGTCATGCCCTCTTCGGCCAACTCGATCATGGTGTCGAGCACCTCTTTGATCATCTCCGGGTCAAG
>JBCCMR010000266.1:0-4346 GCA_039026255.1 Pseudomonadota bacterium | reverse complement strand
GCGCCGACCCGTCGCAGCACCCACCCGACTGGTGAAAGAGCACCTCACCGTGATCGGCGCGGATTTCATTCAAGAAAGCGCGTGCGGCGTCGGTCGCGGTGACGCGACTGCCCGCGACGGCACCTTCAGGCAGCGCGGCATCCGTGACGCAATGGATCTGATCGTCGGCCATGGCGGTTTCCTTTCCTTCGGCGCGGTTTGCACCGGAGTATGTATAGGCACCGGCGCTGGCGAAAAAGGGCCCAGGCGCAATTGGCGCCCAGGCCCCGGTTTTGGAGCCGCCACCAGAGAGCACCGGTGGCGGCATCGAGGTCGGTTTAGAAGAAGCCCAGCTTGCCAGGGGCATAGCTGACCAGCATATTCTTCGTCTGCTGGTAATGGTCGAGCATCATCTTGTGGGTCTCGCGCCCGATGCCCGACTGCTTGTAGCCGCCAAAGGCCGCGTGTGCCGGGTAGGCGTGGTAGTTGTTGACCCATACACGCCCAGCCTGAATTGCCCGGCCAAACCGGTAGCAGGTGTTGGCGTCGCGGCTCCACACCCCGGCACCCAGGCCGTAAAGCGTGTCGTTTGCGATGCTGAGCGCCTCGTCTTCGTCCTTGAACGTCGTCACCGACACCACAGGGCCGAAGATCTCTTCCTGGAATACGCGCATCTTGTTGTTGCCGCGCAGGATGGTCGGCTTGATGTAGTAGCCACCCGAAAGCTCCCCGCCATAATCGGCTGCGGAACCGCCGGTCAGCACTTCCGCGCCTTCCTGTTTGCCGATGTCAAAATAGCTGAGGATTTTCTCCTGCTGCTCGCTTGACGCCTGGGCGCCCATCATCACACCCGCTTCGCGCGGGTCGCCGGTGACGATGGCCTCGGTCCGCTCCACACACTTGGCGATGAACGCCTCGTAGATGTCTTCGTGGATTAGCGCGCGCGACGGACAGGTGCAGACCTCACCCTGGTTGAGCGCAAACATCACAAAGCCTTCGATGGCCTTGTCTAGGAAGGCGTCGTCGGCGGCCATGATGTCCTTGTGGAACACGTTAGGCGACTTGCCGCCCAGTTCCAGCGTGACCGGGATCAGGTTGTCGGTGGCGTACTGCATAATCAGACGCCCGGTGGTCGTTTCGCCGGTGAAGGCGATCTTGGCCACGCGGTTCGATTGCGCAAGCGGCTTACCCGCTTCGAGCCCGAAGCCGTTCACGATGTTAAGCACACCTGCCGGCAGAAGCTCGGCGATCAACTCGGCAAATACCATGATGGTTGCCGGGGTCTGTTCGGCGGGTTTCAGCACCACGCAGTTGCCTGCCGCCAGTGCCGGCGCCACTTTCCAGGCGGCCATCAAAAGCGGGAAGTTCCACGGGATGATCTGGCCCACAACCCCGAGCGGTTCGTGGAAGTGGTAGGCCACCGTGTCGTTGTCGATCTGGCTCATGGTGCCTTCTTGGGCACGCAGACACGACGCAAAATAACGGAAATGGTCGATGGCCAGCGGCAGGTCCGCGGCCATCGTTTCGCGGATGGCCTTACCGTTGTCCCAGGTTTCGCAGGTTGCCAGCAGTTCGATGTTCTGCTCAATCACGTCGGCGATCTTGAGAAGGATGTTGCCCCGCTCTGTGGGCGAAGTGGCGCCCCACGCGCCTTTTGCGGCATGGGCGGCGTCAAGCGCCATGTTGATATCATCAGCGTCCGAGCGCGCGATCTGGTTAATCACGGCGCCGGTGATGGGTGTGGTATTGTCGAAGTAACGGCCGTTTTTCGGGGCTACAAATTGTCCACCGATAAAGTTGTCGTACTTCCTTTTAAACGGAGACGTGAAGCCCGCCTCCGGTTTTGCCATCTCGTTCATGGCATCCTCCCTAATGATGCGCGGACTCTCCGCGCCGTGGGGTCTAGCCTAAAGGACGTTTGCCGTGGCGTCATGGGGGCTGCGACATATGGGCCGGTGATTTGTCCCGCCCCTGAGACACCCGCAGGTCTCAACGTCGCACTTTGGGCCTAACCCCGCCGGTCGAGCCCCAGCCGCCCCATGCGTCGGTAGAGCGTAGCGCGCCCGATACCCAGGGCACGGGCGGCGGCGGTGGCGTTGCCCCGCGCGCGGGTCAGCGCTTTAACCAGCGCGGCTTTTTCTGCGCGCTCCAAGGGTCCTAGGTCGTCACTTCGGGCGAAAAGGTCTGTGGCCGCCATCGGCTCCAGCGGGCCGTGAGCGCCCAGGCCAAACATTTGCCGCGCGGCGCGCGTAGCGCCCACGATCACATCATCCTGGTTGATGGCCACAAGGGCGTTTTTGTCAGCCTCCGCCGCACCGGCAAAGGCAATTCGGGCGTCCGGGAAAGCAGCGCGGAAGTTATCCGCCTCGATCCGCCGGGCGGTTTGCGCCACCTGGGCTGCAATAAGCCCGTTGATCGCCTGGGTCTGATCCGCCCGGGCCGAAGACACGTCAAGGGCGCCTACAATGGCCCCGTCAGCGCCATAGATCGGTGTGTCGATGCAAGACATGGCTGTGTTACGGGCGAAAAAGTGCTGGTCGCGGTGGATAACAACACTGCGGGCTTCTTCGAGACAGGTGCCGATGCCGTTGGTGCCTTCACGAGCCTCGGACCAGTCGGCGCCGGGCAAAAGACCCCAGGCACTAAAGGCGGCCGCGTCGGCGTCGCGCTGGCGGGTATCTAAGATCACGCCGTCTCCGTCAGTCAAAACGACCGCGCAACCCGAAGATCCCACAAGGCCGAAAAGCTGATCCAGCTTTGAGCCCGCGATCCTCAAAAGCCGCTCAGACGCCTCGCGACGGGTGTGAAGTTCCCGGGCGCTTGCCACGTGCTGTGGAGCGTCAGCCCCGGGATCGAGCCCATAGCGCGCTGCCGACCGCTGCCATGACGCAGCGATTCGATCCCGCGCAGCCATGCGCCGCGATCCCAATGCCGCAAACACCCTGTCTTCGTGTCTCATGGGCTGATCTCCTCCATAGGAAGCTTAGCATGCAGTCCGCCCCGCGTCGCCCCCTCCTGCAACTGGTCTGACGCGCCGGTGCGGAACACGGGCGGGTGTGCCGGGTCAGTCCGGGAGAAACCCGTGAATAAGGTTCTCGCGCATCAACCGTTCCGCAAGGGTGCCGCGGGGGATGGCGACGTGGTCTAGATAAGCTGATCGTTGCAATGCCACCTGGCGGGCGGTGGCCTGGGCTTGCGCCGCCTCGACCGCACGAAACCGCAGCCCGTCGCCCGCGCGCAGCTGCGCTAAACGGTCCAGGCCATAAGAAGCCACAGTGGCAATCTTGGGGTAGCCACCGGTGGTTTGGTGGTCGGCCAAAAGAACCGTGGGGACGTGGTCCCCGGATACTTGGATCGACCCTTTGACCACTGGTTCCGACGGGATCGAAAGCGCCCCGTCGTAGGGCAGTAGGACGTCGCTAAGGCGCATGCCCATGCGGTCGTAAGCATCTGAGACGGCGAAGCGATCCTGCAGAAGTGCTTCCCGCGCCGACGGGGCAAAAAGCGCGTCCTGGGGGCCAAGAACCAAGTCGAAGGGGGTGCCCCAGGCATCGGTATTCGGGCGCACGATATCGCCTTCACAGGTTTCTTCCACCCGGGCGTCGGCGATGGTGAGCATGTCGCCCGACCGGACGGCCCCGCCGCCAAATCCCGATGCCGCGTGGGTGGCCCGACTACCCAACCAGGCCGGACGGGCCAGGTCACCGGCAAATCCCAGGTAAGCCCAACTGCCCGCCGCGCCTGCGCGAAGCGACAGCCGCGCCCCTTCCCGCAGGGTTAGAACGGTCCACGGGGCCAAGCGCCCGTCGGCGGTATCAACAGCAAAGTCGCCCCCGGTGACCGCAACCGTGACCGCACCGGATTTACACGTCAGCACGAGACCGCCTAGGGAAACCTCGATCGCTGCCCCGCCAGGCCCATTGCGCAGCGCCGCTTGTCCTGCGTCAAAGGCAAGGCGGTCCATAGGGCCAGAGGCGGGCACGCCAAAGCGCATGCGACCCCGGCGCCCAGTGTCCTGAACGGTGACAAGTGGCCCTGCGAAGGTCACCGAAAGCGTCGCCTTAGCCATCGCGCAGCGCCGCCAAACGCTTATCATAGGTTGCGCGATCAATTCGCTCCCAGGTCACCTGGTCCCCCACGGCAAAAAGAAAGGGTGCTGCCGGATCCCCGGTAAGGACAGCCGTGGGGGACCGGCCGATGATCGTCCACCCTGTGGGCATGGTTAGCGTGGTAATCAGGCATTGGGGGCCTGCTACAATGACTGACCCGGCAGGCACGTCGCGCACTGCGGCCCGTTTGCGGGGCACTTGGATGGCGTCTGGCACCCCGGCCATATACGCGTACCCGGGAGAAAAGCCGTACATCAT
>JBCCMR010000265.1:0-4348 GCA_039026255.1 Pseudomonadota bacterium | reverse complement strand
TCCACGAACGCATCGATATCCGGCGCTTGTCTGTATCGCGCGGCGGTATATTGCAAAAACTCTCGCGGGGTCAGTTGGTCCGGAAAATCGGTGGCCTGGGGAGTGGCGACTGTGCTGCACCGACCCCCGGCGTTGCGGGCCCTATGGCCAAAGATCCTTGCCTCGCCTGATCCGGTACATAGGGCCCCACCAACATGGCTAGCTTCGTAGATTTGCCGGCCCCATTTGGCCCTAAGAGACCACATGCGGTGCCCGCGGCAACCTCTAGGTCGAAACGGGCCACCGCTTGCACGGTTCCGAACCGCTTTGCCAAACTCTGCGCGCTTAGGATTAAGTCGTTCAATTGCTTTAATATTTTTGGCTCTGGACTTGATAACTTCTGCTCAGCACGTATTCATCGCCCATGACCCAAGCAAAGCCAAACTACGCCACCGACCAGAAAATCCCCGCCAACTGCAGCCCACTGGCGTTGACGCTTCGCCAACTGCGGGAGACGGTTTCAGGGCCGATCTTATGGCTGGTTGTTGGGGCCGCGGCTTTGATGACCGCGATGGCAGGCCCTTACTTCACGCTGGAGCGGTTCACGTTTCCCGAACGCCTTGTCTACCGGGGCACCAACATCCCAATCGCTGCGCTTATCATGACGTTCCTGTCGACCTTTGCCTATCGTCTGACCGAGGCACGCCCTGAACTGCGTATTGGCGGCGGCGAGTGCTGGATTATTGGGCGTCGTACCGGTGGTGGTTTGCGTTTATCTGACTGAGGCAGCTACCGCAGGTTTCGCCCCGGACTGGCAGGACCGCATCAGCTTTGGGCGTATGGCGATGTTTATGGCGACGTCGCTGATCGGGGTCACGCTGGTGGCAAACGCCCTGATCGTCGCAATGGCGCCGGGCGCAGGCGTATCGGTCGCTGCAACGCCCGCCCCTTAAACGCTGGCGGCACCCACGCTTTTGCAAGCAAACTGTCGCAGCACTTAGGTCAAGAGGTCGTCACCAGGCAGGCCCAGGACCAGTCTGTCGAGGTCACAACGCCTGAGGGCAGCGCGATAGTGCGCATGCGTCTGGGCGATGCGGTGCGCGATCTGGAACCTTTAAGCGGGCTGCAGGTTCACCGGTCTTGGTGGGTAAACCCCGCCTATCTGGTGCGGATTGAGACTGGCAAAAGCGGCCACAAACGGCTCGTGCAAACCGGGACAACGGTGCCCGTCGGCCGCAGTTTTCGCAAAGCCTTGCGCGCCGCGCTAAAGCCCTAAGCAGAGAGACTGTCCCTTTAGCAAACCATCCCCCCGCAGCCAGGGCGCCAAGCGCGCGCAAAGAACGAAACTTCTTTGGCCCTGGCCTTACGCGCAGGGTCGTCGTGCCCAAATGAGTTCTTTACGGATGTCTGCGCGCATGGGTTCCTTGCACGCAGGGCGCTTTTGACTAGGGTCTGCGCGGAAAGCCTTTGCGTCAGGACGCCCCCATGACCCAGCCCGCGCCGCACAATCGGGACCTTTTGCGCACCTTTGCCCCTCCGGTAATGGAGGCGCGCCGGTGGGTCGCAGAGGCGCATCTGCCGCCGGATCGCCCGCTTTTGAACTTTGCCCAAGCGGCACCGACCGATCCCCCGCCAGAAGGCCTGCGCCAAGCGTTGGCCGACGCGGTACTGCATACCCCCGACAGCCATCTCTACGGGCCAGTGCTGGGCTTGTCGGAGTTACGCTCAGAGGTTGCGACCCAATGGTCCGCCGCCTACGACGCGGCCATCGATCCGGCCCGCGTGGGTATAACCGCCGGCTGCAACCAGGCGTTTTGCGCCGCCATCCAATCCATCGCCGCCGCGGGCGACAACGTGATCTTGCCGGCGCCGTGGTATTTCAACCATCGCATGTGGCTTGCTATGCAGGGCATCGAAGCCCGGGTTCTGATGTGCGTCGGCACCATGGTGCCCGACCCCGATGCCGCAGCCGCCTTAGTAGACAACCGCACCCGTGCCATCGTTCTTGTCACCCCGAACAACCCCACCGGAGCGGAATATCCCAGCACGGTCCTGGGCGCGCTCTACGATTTGGCCCAGGCCCGGGGGCTGGCCCTGATTGTGGACGAAACCTACCGTGATTTCGACAGCCGCTCGGGCGCGCCCCATGACCTCTTTCATCGGGATATCGAAGGCGAGGGCGACACGCTTATCCATCTTTACAGTTTTTCCAAAGCCTACCGGCTAACCGGGCACCGGGTTGGCGCAGTAATCTGCCACCCAGACCGCCTGGCGCAGATCGAAAAGTTTCTCGATACGGTCACCATATGCCCTGGGTCACTGGGTCAGATCGGCGCTCTTTGGGGTATGCGCAACCTGGGCCAATGGGTGGCGGGCGAACGGGATGAAATCCTTGCCCGCCGGGACGCGGTGGCCCAGGGGATCGCCGCGCTGCCCGGTTGGCGCTTGGCCGGGGCGGGGGCCTATTTTGCCTACGTGGCCCACCCTTTTGGGCCGCCGTCTGATCAGATTGCCCGACGCCTTGTGTCCGAGGCAGGGGTGCTGATCCTACCCGGAACGATGTTTGCCCCGCGGGCCGACGAAGGCGGCGACGGCAGTGCAGAACGGCACCTGCGCATTGCCTTCGCCAACGGAGATGTGACCGCCATCGGCACGCTTTTGGAACGCCTCAGCGCCTGGCAGCCCTGATCGCCGCTTGCGCCCTGGCGGGTGGACCCATAAAACCCCGCAGACACCAGCAACACACGGCAGATCGGGGGGCGTCCCATGCTCGAAAACATGCGCGGCAGCGGTCAGTCTAAGACCATGTGGGTGATTATCGGACTGCTCATGGTGGGGCTTGTGGGTTTCGGTAGCGGCGGGCTCTCAAACCTAACGCTTCGGGACGTAGGCACAGTGGGAGAAGAACCCATTGAGGTCGCCACTTACGCCCGGGGGGCCCAAACCGCAGTACAGCGCATGAACCTGACTTCTGGGCGGGCGCTTTCGCCCTCGGAGCTGCGCCAATCAGGCGCGTTTGAGCGGGTGCTTGACGCAGTTGTAGGCCAAGCGGCCCTTACCAACGAGGTGACCACAAAGGGTCTTTCGGTCGGCGATGACCGGGTGCGAACGGCGGTTGTCAACAATCCGCAGTTTCAAGGCGCGAGCGGTTTTGATCGGGAGGCCTACGAATTCTATTTAGATCGCCAGTTGGGCGTAACCCCAGCGGAGTTTGAGCGGATCATCCGTAAAGAAACCACCCGCGGGATACTAGAAGACGCGGTTGTGGGCGGTGTAGAGGGCGACGTGAGCGCAACGGTTGCGCTGATCAACTTCAGCGCACAGGAACGGGACTTTGAATGGTTAGCCATCACCGAAGCGATGCTGACCGACCCGGTGGCGGCCCCAACGGACGCAGAAATCGCCGCCTATTACGAAGACTTCGCCACCGATTACCAAACGCCGCGGACCCGCAACATCACCTATGCCTGGCTTGACCCCGCAGCCCTGAGCGAAGAGATCGAAATTTCAGAAGAAGAGCTGCGCGACGCCTATGAGGCCCAGGGCGCCCGGTACAATGCGCCCGAGCGGCGTGCGCTCGACCGGCTGGTTTTTCCGTCTCTTCAAGACGCCGAAGCCGCCCGCGCCCGCATTGACAGCGCAGAGACGACCTTTGCCCAAGAGGTTGTTGCCCGCGGTCTGGCAGTGGCGGACATATCGCTTGGCGAGGCCGAGCGGCGTGATCTTGGTGCAACCGCCGCCGACGCCATTTTCGCCGCCGAAGGTCCCGGCATCGTGGGCCCGGTTGAAAGCACGCTTGGCCCGGCGCTTTTTCGGGTCAACGCCATCCTTGCCGCGGACAGCACCCCGTTTGAAGAAGCCCGCGAAGAGTTGCGCGATGAACTGGCCGGAGAAGCAGCCCGCCGCCAGGTCGCGGATATCGCCAGCAGACTCCAGGATCTGACCGCGGGCGGCGCCACCATCGAAAACCTGGCAGAAGACACGCCGATGGTTCTGGGAAAGGTGGAATTTAATCCGGATGCTGACGATCCAATCGTCGCCTACGAGGCCTTCCGCACAGCCGCCTTGGCAGCCCAGGAAGACGATTTTCCAGATATCTTTGACCTTGATGACGGCGGCGTCTTTGCCCTTCGGCTCGATGGGATCGTTGAGCCAGCGGCGATCCCCCTGGAAGACGTGCGCGACCGGGTGATCGCCGACCTTGTGGAACTGGACCGGCTGCGAAAACTGACAGCCAGGGCCGAAGAACTAAAGGCCGAGCTCGACGCCGGTGCGGATCCCGAAGACCTTTCCCCCCTTGCCGAAGATGATGCTGCGGCAGCCACCGACACGCAGTTTCCTACCTCGGACACGCCCATCTGGACCCTGG
>JBCCMR010000264.1:0-4382 GCA_039026255.1 Pseudomonadota bacterium | reverse complement strand
TCTCTTTGGGCGGGCGGAGCTTTGTCGTTGCAATACCGCAAGAAAATAGACTTCTGCTGCGAGACGCCGCAAACGAAAACATCGTTCTTTCGCTCCCGCAAACCTATTTCACCGTGCCCGCAAGCCTGACGGATGAACGCCAGGCGCAGGCGGTCGCCTGGCACAGTTGGATGTCTTATTCCGCGGTTTTCGGTGGGCGCGTGCCCCACGATCCCTCTAGCTGGGGGGAACGCTTTGGGGCCCGGGAACTTGGCGAACTTCTTTTGGCGCGCGATCCTGCACCGCCGATAACAGTCCCTCTGGAGCGCCTCGCCGCCAACTCATTGAGCATCCGAAACCGCGACGGACAGTTTTTCCTGAGCTTGAGAAGTGCCCTGAGCGTCGCGGTCTGTCCGAAGGGGGGCGCCTGTTTCGAACTGGGCCGCCAGGCATGGCCGCTGGCGCACTCGGACCTGGGCGCGCTTCGATCGATTGTCGCGGGGCGTACCCGTTACCGGGTGGAGCCTACCCCTTCCGGTCTGACGCTAACACCCATAGACCGGGTACACTGGTTGACATGGGACAAGGTGATTGAGGCCCGCCAGGCTATGCCTGCCGCAGTGCGTGCGTTCTATCCCAATCGACAGGGCATTCCGGTCTATTTTAATAGGGGGCTCCCTGGAACTAGCACCGCTTCGATGGCCGATAGTCTGACTGCGGCATTGCAGAGCATGACCGCGATGGCCGCAGCAGAGCGTGCCAACAGCCGACCGTTAGCACTGCTGATTTGTCTGTTGCTTATGGCCTTGGCTTACGCAATGCTGCGCGATCAGAACTGGGCTTCCCGCCTTTTTGTCCGTCTGGCTGGATGGGTGTTGCTTGCGCTATTGATGCCGCCAGCCTTGCGTACGCTGCCTTTGATCCCACTCATGACACCCGCCGAGGTTTTCGCAGTTCTCTTAGCAACAGGATTGGTTTTCACCCGCCTTGCGGACGCATTTTTCGACTTAAAGACTGCCCGAAGCCGCGCGGCCTTCGCCGCAGCAGGTTTTGCAAGCCTTGGCGGCGGGCGAACGCGGCTATTGCTCGAAACCACCGTTTTTGCTAGCGCGGCGATGATCCTGGTTTTGGCAAGCCCACCGCCGCAAACGCTCGCGCCGGGACGCGATACCGGGGCAGCGGTCATCGCCGTGGCACTACTCTTTGGGCTGGCAGGTGTGGTGTTAACCCATCGTTACCGTTCGTGGCTTCTGAGCGCGTTCTGGGCGGCACTGCTAGTTGTGGCGATGTTCGGAGTAGTTGCCCTGGCTAAGCTGACTTTCGGACAGGACATGGCCCGATACGTTAACCTATTTCATCGCCACTTGGGTGTTCTGGGGTTGATCGCGGCCGGGGCAGTCTGGTTTGCCAGCCTGAGCCCGGGCCAGATCGTACGCGCTGCGCGGAGCATTCTTTTTCTTGTGTCACGCGACAGCATTTTCACACCGTTTTCAATCTTGTTCGGAGCGCTGCCACTGTTCGCGGCGCTACTGGTTCTCCTGCCAGACCTGCTAGCGCAGACACCGCCCGTGATCGGCTTTTTCACCGAAAGCGATGGGGCGGATGTGCAACTGGTTGTCCGTTTTGGGCTACTCACTGTGGTTGTGCTCTCGGCCTGGGTGCTTTTTCGGACCGGGCCGAAGTGGCGGAGGGCCCATCAAGAACGCGAAGGCACAAAAGGCATCCTGCACCGGCCTATCCCGGTGCTATCGGGCTGGTTCCTCGCGCCCTCCCTTGGCTTAGCCGCTGTGGTCTTCGTGACCCCCGAAACTGGCATTCTGGGTCTGCAGCCCAGCGAATTGACCAAGACATGGCTGGCATTCCTGTTTGCGCTTCTGCTCGCACGAGCCGTTGAAGCAGGCGTGTGGCGCATGCCTTTTGATGCGGACAGGTCCCGGCTTGGGCTGCTTTTGACCTGCGTCGTGCTGGCACTTTTCTTTGCCGCGGGCAGCGCCGTGAACTTTGACCTCTCACCGGCCGCAATTGTGCTGATGATGACCCTTGGCATGGGTGTGATCATGTTCCTGGAATGGCTGCGGGAGCGGTTTTCACCTTCGGTTGCGGCCCTTGCATTTGTGGCTGCGGCTGCAAGTCTATGGGTCGTGGGAGGTCGTCTTCACTGGAGCGATGGCATAGTATTGCTGGCACTCGCGCTTTTCTTGTGGCCCGTGATCGCACGCTTCTCCCAAGCCCAGCGAGGGCACCTTTCCCCCTGGCTTTTGCGTAGTCCCGCTGCGCGGAGCCGAAGGCGCAACTGGCTCCAGAGCATTGCCGCACGCTTCGAGGGACGGGGCCGGCGCACGGCCTTTGCAGTGGTCACCGGTATTTCGGTCTTGTTCGGCACGCTTTGGGCGGCCGACGATTTACGCAAACTGGCCGACATCGAAAGCTACCAGGACTATGACATCCGCGTGCTAAACGTTCCGCTGCCGAACACACCCCTCGAAAGGGTCCTGTCCTACCTGGATGCCCGATTGACGAAAGCCCCGGGAGCACAGGCCGGTCCGCTGGTCGAATACCCTGACCTGTCGCTCCAGGTGCGTGAAAGCCGCGAAATTGTTGCCGCGACCGGCTGCGGTCTTTCTGGCCGCCTCGACCAGGTGGCGAGGGCCTTGTTGCCCCAAAACGGCGACGCGCCGGGACTATCCGCCCGGGCCAGCGCTTCCATTTCTGGTGCATCAACCCAGCTTGACGCGCTCTGCAACGGACGCGAAGTGCTGTTTCCAAAGGCGGGACCGCTGGATAGCGCGATCCTCGATCTGCCCGCAGTGCAGGACGATTTCGCCCCGGCCCTGCTTGTTGCCGTGCTTGGCGTGGACGGCGCGCGCGTGGTGCTGTTGGCACAGGTTGTGATGGTGGCCGCCATCATCACCCTTTGCCTGACGATTTCTCAACAGGTGCGTCAGCTTAGTAATTTCCGGGGGATCGGGCTTCTGGGGGCCATATTCCTAGGCAACCTGTGCTTCGTTTATGTCGCTCAAATAACCCTGTCATGGAGCAATATGTTAGGGTTATTGCCGGTGGTGGGGCAGCCAATGACCTTCGTGTCACTGGGTGCCAGTCACCACCTTTTCTTCGCTTTCCCTTTGGTGTTCTCTACGCTCTTATGCGTGGCGCTTATCCGGGGGCTAGACGATGCCAGCCGACCACGCCGTGAGGTCATAACCGGCGGCAGCCTCGTGCGGCATGTGCTTTAGACGCAACGCAGGTTTGATGGCGCGCCTAGTTATTGCGCCGTGTCGGGTCGGAAAGGCCCGTCACCGCACCGGCGACCACCAGAGCAAAAATCCACCCCATCAGGATGAAAAGTGCCTCCACCACCACGAGCGCAAGCGCCATCCAGTTGACCGTGCCCTGGGCAGGGACAGCCACACGCACCGACCATTGGCTTTCTTGGCGCAGGTCCAAGAGCGGGATCGTTACGTCCAGAGCATAGATTGCGGGCATGAAAATCGAATACTCCGCCGGAAGCAGTCTTTCGCAGACGGACGACCGATCCATTTCTTTATGAATTGCCTCACGCTTTTTTGCGCTTAGTCCGCTGTCGTCTTGGACCCGATCAAAGAACTTTTTCGACCAGTCCTCGGCGGAAATCGCCGTTGGTTTGGCCCAATTCAACCGGCAGGCCGAATGATAAACGACCAGCGGGATTTCGGAAATATAACGGGAAGCAAGCTGCGCATCGTCCTTATCGAATTTCAGACCTTCTTCGAAATCCAGGCTGCCGTGCAAATCCTTCATAAGTGCGTATTCGCCTCGGTTGTAGCGCCACGGTTTCCTTTGATCGGTCTGATCGTTCACACTGTCTTCCGTCTGATCGGTCTGACCGGCCACCCCGCCTTCCGCCGTGTCCGAATCTTCCTCGCCTTCTGAAGCCTGCCCTGCGGACGGCTGGCCGTCCGAGGCATTTTCAGGCGTTTCCATCACTTCATCGAGTTCGGACACCTCCTGAACCATGAAGAGCTCAAACTCGTTATGAAAAATATCCGGGTGATCGGGCGCCATGAGCCCGTAGTATGCTGCGGTCGTAAACGTCAGCGACGCAAAGCCCCAAAGCCCGATGATGTAGGCCAGAACGTTTAGCGGTGAGATACCGTCGGCAATCGCGTTGAAGGACACCTTTCGGAAGGCGTTTTTGACGCCCTCGACAAACCGCGGTCGCCAACTGGACCACGTTGAAAGGATAAAGGGTGGCAAACACGTGATAACTACGAGTCCAAATACGAGTCCATCGCCCCACGTCGGGTCGCCGCTGTGGTAAAAGTGGACGCCCAAACCCAACAAAAGACCGCCGATCGCCAGCATGACGCCGACAGAGACTAACTTTGGCAAACTGCGCAGTGTCTTGCCAAAACCCGCGGCGG
>JBCCMR010000263.1:0-4467 GCA_039026255.1 Pseudomonadota bacterium | reverse complement strand
GCTCGAACTGCTCGAGTTCGACGTCGAATCCCAGGTGTCGAAGCCTGCTTAGAACGCATCGCGGGCAGCCCGCTTCACGACCGTATCCGCATCCGCGCAATGATGCGCTGCGAAGACCGTGCTTTCCCGCGTTGGTCTTTTGGGGCGACGAACGTGGACGATCGCGACTTTAAGCGAGCCGCAAATGCGGGCCATTTCCCCGATTTTTTCGCGCTGGACGTGCTTCAGGCGGAGCGGCTTTTGGGGATCGTTGCGTCCCGCAAACGACGGGCGGTGAAGATGGACATGGTGTCCGTGCGGCAACGGAACTTCCATCCCACTAAGAGCCCGCGCGCGCTTAACGCTGTGGTCGCCGTCGCCGAAGCCCGTGCCGCAGCGGCGGTTGGGTAGCCGCGATGTGGGCAGGGGTCTTTGGCGGTTTCTCCTAAAAGGGCACGGTCAGTCCCATTAAGGCCCAGCGCCCCAGGTTAAAGCGCTCGGAAGGAGGTGGTGTTTGGCGCGACGCGGGAATTGGTGCGCAATAACCCTATTGAACTACAACCAGATCGCATGCGGCTATAGGTCGGTTTCGCCTTCAAGCTGCTCCAAGATGGCGCGTTCACCGCTCCAGGGGTGTACCTCTAGGGACCGGCGGAACCACCGTTTGGCTGCATCCTTGTCACCCGCACGAATAGCGATCAATGCCATACCGGAAAGCGCACCGAAATGCGCAGGTTCAAGCGCCAGAGCCTGTTCAAGGGCAGCTTTCGACAGATCATCACGCCGCTGCAAAAAATAGGCGTAGGCAAACTGGTTCCAGCCCTCGGCGTAAGCTGGGCAATACCCTGTGAGCCGCCCTAAAACCAACTCTGCCCGAGAAAAATCCCCGTAGCGGATGGCCTCGGTGCCAGCGTCCAAAAGCTCTTGGGCTGTCGTGTCGGGGGCCACAAACCAAAACTGCCACATGGCGCGCACAGCATCGCTCGCGGCGCCGGCGTCCGGGGCCTCCCGCAGGTTGCCAAGCAGGACCTCCCGTTCGTCGGCCCGGTCAGGCACCGCCTGGCAAGCCGCCGCTGCCCCGGCCCAAAGGAAAAACACGATTGCGCGTAAGATCATCGGCCTAACTCCTTCATCGCTCCTTCGATGCCCTTGAGCGTCATGGGGAACATGCGCTCCCCAAATATCTCTCGAACCATGGCAATGGATTGGGTGTAGGGCCAATAGCGCTCCTGAACCGGGTTGATCCAGATATGCGCGGGCCACTGTTCGGTAACGCGCGTCAGCCAGGTGGCCCCAGCTTCCTCGTTCCAGTGCTCATTTGCGCCGCCTTTCATAGCGATCTCGTAGGGGCTCATGGATGCGTCCCCGACAAAAATGCACTTGTAGTCAGGCCCATAGGTCCGGAGCACATCCCAGGTGGGTGTCTGTTCGGTCCATCGGCGGCGGTTGTCGCGCCAGATCCCCTCGTAAAGACAGTTGTGGAAGTAAAAATACTCCAGGTGTTTGAATTCGGTGCGCGCGGCGGAAAAAAGCTCCTCCACGAGGCGCACATATGGATCCATCGAGCCACCCGCGTCGAGAAAGAGCACCACCTTGACCGCGTTGCGCCGTTCGGGCCTAGTTTTCACATCCAAGTATCCATTCTCGGCCGTGGCGCGGATGGTGCCGCTCAGGTCCAACTCATCATCGGCCCCGTCGCGGGCCCAACGCCGCAGTCGATTTCACGCCTCTTTGATGTTGCGGGTGCCGAGTTCGACCGTGTCGTCAAGGCTTCGAAATTCTCTTTTATCCCAGACTTTTACTGCTTTTTGATGGCGACTCTCGGATTGACCTATGCGCACGCCCTCGGGGTTATACCCATAGGCGCCAAACGGCGACGTGCCCGCGGTCCCGATCCATTTGTTGCCGCCCTGATGGCGCTTTTGCTGCTCTTCCAGGCGCTGTTTTAACGTCTCCATTAGCTTGTCGAACCCGCCAAGCGATTTGATTTCTTCCATTTCCTCTGGCGTCAGGTGCTTTTCAGCGAGTTTTTCCAGCCAATCGCGAGGCACGTCTACAGCATCAAGTACGTCACCCAGCGAAATCGCCTCCATCCCTTTAAAAACGTGGGCAAAAACCTGGTCAAAACGATCCAAATGCCGTTCGTCTTTGACCATGGCGGTGCGCGCAAGATAGTAGAAACCTTCGACATCGTAGGTCACTAAACCCGCACCGACCCCTTCGAGGAATGAAAGATATTCGCGTAGGCTGACCGGCACCTTAGCGTCACGGAGACCATCGAAAAACCGCAGAAACATTTGCCTCCCCCTTTGGCAGTAACCTAGGGCAGCGACGCGCGATGGCTAGAAGACGCCTTGCCAATCAAGCGCGATTGTCAGCGCAATCCCTGCAAGGAAAAAGATGATCGCAAAAACCGCAGCGAACTGGAGTTTGTCGAGGCGGTTCCCGCCGCCTTTTCCCGCCCGCCACCACCCAATTGCGGCGCCGACCACAGCTGCGGCCACACCGATCATGCCCCGGCTCCCGGTAGGCGTGGCGCAAGTTTGGATATCAGGTCAAGCCGGTCTGCAATTTCACCCATGTCGCGGATCCCGTAACGGCCCCAGGCGATTGCCTCTTTGCGCAGAGCGTTGGCCTGGGCCGTGTCACCGGTGATACGCTTGATTTCGGCTTTCATGGCTAAGAACGAAAAGAGCAGCCGCCCATTCTGCGCATCCCGTGCGGCGGCAATAGATGGCTCAATAAGGTCAAGCGCAGGGCCAAATTGCCCGGACGAAAGGGCAAGTGACGCCATCTGCAAAGCAACCTGCGCGGTGTGGATATCTCGGGGGCCAAACGCCTGGGCAAAGTTGGCATAAGCACGACCATAGTCCTTGGCCGCGCTTTCCGGGTCGATGGCCGCTGTGACACGCGCGCGGGCGTAGAGCGAAAAACCCAGGCGATGGTCGGTGATACCTTCCTGGCGCAGAACAGCCACAGCACGGTTTGCTGCCCCGGCGCGGGCCGCCGGGGCGGTGCTGACGCCAAGGGTGGTTTCAATGGCGCGGACCCAGCGCACAGGACTTGCGGGCCGCGCAAATGGCGGACGATTTTCCCCCCGCGGGTTCAGCTTGGCCAGCAGCCGCGGAAGCACGGCTGCCACCTCCTCTTGGGTCATGCCTGTACGCAATTCGGGCGCATAGGTCACACGGAGTATGAGCATGTCATAGGCCGATAGCACGATATTAAAGTTGTCGTCGTTGAAAACGCTATCAGGCAATCGGTAGAGATCGTTAAGCGGGCCAAGCGCCTGGGCCAACTCTTCGTGTAGGCAGTCGCGGGCGTCCTGGGCGCTAATTTCATCGGGTAGAAAAATGGACACGCGTGTGCGTTCCGAAAGGCTTGACCAGTCGGCGATCCGGGTGAACCGGGCACGGCGAAACTCTGACCAGCTGCCCACCCGGGGCACAACGATGCAGGCGGCATTGGGCGCTGCACGCCGCAACTGCCGTTTGCCGATGCCTTCGATCACAATATTTGCGTTTGCGGCATCGTCGGTTCGGCTGATGGCGATGCCCGCCTCGTCACGAAGCCGTTCAAGCAGAAGGTCAAGGTCGCGACCCACTGTGGGCCCGTGGCGACCGGTTAAAGTCACGCGCACAGGACCTTCGAACCGGGTCATGCGAGTTAGATTTTGGCCGCTTTCAAGGTTAAAGGTTAAGTCCAAAAACTCTTGATAGATATCGCTATTTGACCGTGCGACACCCCGCGTTGCGGTGCTCGGGGGAAACTGCATCATCGCGGGGAGCGAGGCGTCGGCGCGTTGGGACACGTCCGTTGTCGCACCGCACCCGGCCAAAGCCGCAAAGCCCAATAACGCCGCTGCCATTTTGATTGTCGTTAACTTGTTCACGGCATCCGTTTCCCGGTAGCTCTGGTTCTGATTGATCGGGTGTTTGGATGCCCGAGCGCGGACGGCGGATCAAGTCTTGCCGCGCGGGCTGGGGCGACCTGTCACCTAGGCGCTACGAATCGCAGGTCAGAGTTTATACTGACGAAATGGGGTCAGATTGGCGACACGGTCATAAAGTGCGCGGGCCGGGGCGTTGTCCTCCGCGGTGAGCCACCAAACATCGCCAGCGCCAGTGCTTGCCGCGTGGGCGCGGACGACTTCGATCAGCGCACGCCCAGCGCCATTGCCCCGACGGTTGGGGTCCACGAACAGATCGTTCAGGTAGATGCGATCGTCGGGTCCCCAAAAGTACTGGTGGTGCAAGTAGTGAACAAGCCCGATAGGCGCGCCGTCCGCGAGGGCGATTTGGGCGTACATCTTGATATCGGGATCGAGAATACGCGCCCAAGTATCCGAAAAAACCGTGTCATCGCGGGTTTGCCCGTAAAACGCGAGGTACGCGGTCCAAAGCCTGCGCCAGTCTGGTTCGTCAGCCGCGGTGACCAGACGGACGGTCACCATGGTCACCCACGTCCCCGGGCCATAAACGCCAACCG
>JBCCMR010000262.1:0-4514 GCA_039026255.1 Pseudomonadota bacterium | reverse complement strand
GCCAGGATGTGGGTGCAGATGCGGTCCAAAAAGAACCGGTCGTGGCTGATCACCACTGCGCAACCGGCAAAATCCACGAGCGCATCTTCAAGTGCACGCAGGGTTTCCACATCCAGGTCATTTGTGGGTTCGTCGAGCAACAGCACATTGCCGCCCGCGCGCAAAAGCTTGGCCAGGTGCACGCGGTTGCGTTCACCGCCCGACAGGAGCCCCACCTTTTTCTGCTGGTCGCCGCCCTTGAAGTTGAACGCTGAGCAGTAGGCGCGGCTGTTAACTTCTGCGTCGCCCAGTTTGATAACGTCGAGCCCGTCGCTGACCTCCTCCCAGACGGTTTTGTCGTCGGCCAGGGCGTCGCGGGACTGGTCCACGTAGGATAGGTCCACCGTGTCCCCGTATTCGAGCGACCCGCTGTCGGGGGTTTCTTGCCCTGTTAGCATCTTGAAAAGTGTTGATTTTCCAGCCCCGTTTGGGCCGATCACCCCGACGATCCCGCCGGGCGGAAGGCTAAACGTCAGGTCTTCGATCAAAAGCTTGTCGCCAAAGCCTTTGCGTAGGTTGTCCACCTCGATCACCTTGCCGCCCAGGCGCGGGCCGTTCGGGATAACGATCTGCGCGCGGCCCACCTTTTCGCGCTCGGATTGGTTGGCTAGTTCGTTGTAGCGGTCGATGCGGGCTTTTTGCTTGGACTGGCGCGCCTTTGCACCCTGGCGGATCCATTCCAGTTCCCGTTCCAGCGTCTTTTGCCGGGCCTTATCTTCGCGCGCCTCCTGCGAAAGACGCTTGGCTTTCTGTTCGAGCCAGGCGGAATAGTTGCCTTCGTATGGGATGCCCCGCCCGCGGTCGAGTTCGAGGATCCAGCCGGTGATGTCGTCCAGGAAATAGCGGTCGTGCGTAACAATCAGGCACGTGCCTTTGTAGTCGATCAAGTGTTTTTGCAGCCAGGCGATGGTTTCTGCGTCGAGGTGGTTGGTCGGTTCGTCCAAAAGCAGCATCGCTGGCGCCTCAAGCAAAAGCTTGCAAAGCGCCACGCGACGCCTTTCGCCGCCGGAAAGTGTGGCGACCGTAGCGTCATCCGCCGGGCAGCGCAGGGCTTCCATGGCGATGTCTATGTTGGCGTCGAGTGACCATAGGTCTTGCGCATCAATCTCGTCTTGCAGTTGGCCCATTTCCTCGGCGGTTTCATCCGAATAATTCATGGCCAGATCGTTGTAGCGGTCCAGGATTGCTTTTTTTTCGGCCACGCCCAGCATGACATTTTCGCGCACATTCAGCCCGTCGTCCAGTTCGGGTTCCTGGGGCAGGTAGCCGACCTTGGCGCCCTCGGCGGCCCAGGCTTCTCCGGTGAAGTCTTTGTCGAGCCCGGCCATGATTTTCATAAGCGTCGACTTACCGGCGCCATTGACCCCCACGACGCCGATTTTGACCCCGGGCAGGAAGCTCAGGCGAATATTTTCAAAGCATTTTTTGCCGCCGGGATAGGTCTTGGACACGCCGTCCATGTGATAGACATATTGGTAAGACGCCATGGGGACCCTCGCGCGGCTGATGCTTCGCGTGGCTTCTAGCGGCGCCGCGCCCGAAGCGCAATTCCACGCGACCCGGGTGCACCCATCAAGGGCGGGGAGCGGTTGCTATGGTTGCGCGGGCGAAAGGTCCACGCGATACTCCCCTGCGACGCGGTCCCGTGGGCAGGTTTTGCAGGGCTGTTGAGCGGTGGTTGCGTGTGGAGCGCGATACCCGGCGGCAGCGGCGGCTAAGCGGACATGGGCCGCGCACGGGCGAATTTGTTGCGCTCCGGGTGGACCTTGCCGCCTGGGCCTTCGGGCACAAACGCGAAGTGCACCACAAAGGTGGCAAAAAACGCCGCCAGGATCCCCGCCGAATAGGTCAGCATCAGAAGCGGTGTCAGCACAGCCCAGCCGCCCTGGGTCAGCCATTCGGACGTGCCAAGCGCCAATGCCAAAAGCCAGGAGGTGGTCGATACCGCGGCGGCCAAGGCCAGCGTCAGCTTGTTGCGCAGATTGAGGTCTAGGAACGTCATGCCCATGTTGCGGCGCATAAGTGGCAACGCGATGCCTCCGATGGCAAACGCGTTCAGCGACAGGATCGTGACTGTGCCGACCTTGGTGATGATTTTGGGTGACATTTCTTGGGCGGTTAAGCCTGTCTTCCACCAGATATAAACCGCCCCGGTCACCCACACGCCTACAAAGAGCCGGGCAACAAATTTGTGTTGGATCGAAAGCCCCTCGATCAGTTGAAAGCTGATCGGTCGGTTGAGGGAGCGCAGCACGGTCCAATCGGCGTAAAAGGCTGCGCCCATGGCCGCGGCAACCACCAAAAGGTGGCCGTACCGGATCAGGTCGTAGATGAGTGTCGTGTCCATGAGGGCTCTCCGCGCCGTTAGGTCCGCCCCTTGGGATCGTGTCGAAGCGCGGCGAAAATGCGGCGTCACAGCGCCGATTATGGGCAGCCCACGGCGAAATTGTCGCTTATTTTAAACTGTTTGCGGCTTTGTCAGGCTAACCCGGTCAACCATTCAGGCGGCCCAAAAGCTCGTAGCTTCGCACCCGGCCCTTACCCTTAAGTTCTGTCTCGCCGGACGGGTTAAACCGGTAGCGGTCTTTGAGCGCGGAAAAGACTTCTTGGCTGACGCGCACAGTGCCCGGTCGGGCCGCTGATTGAAGGCGCGCGGCCAGGTTCACAGTGTCACCCCAGATGTCGTAGTAGAATTTGAGTGTGCCCACGACGCCGGCCGTGGCCAGTCCCGAATGAAGCCCGATGCGCACCTGGAGGTCACGGTCCTCCCGGGCGCGCACGGTGTTGGCGGCGGTTTGCATAGCAAGTGCCAGATCAGCCATTCGGTCGAGATCCGTAGCTGATCGCCCGCCGATGCCCGCGGCCACCATATAAGCGTCGCCCGCGGTTTTGATCTTTTCCAGCCCCTGTTGGGCTACCAGGGCGTCGAAGGCGGAGAAGACCTCGTTCAGAAGAGCGACCACATCGGCGGCGGGCATTGCCGCGGCGGTTTTGGTAAAGTCGACGATATCGGCGATCAGGATCACCACATCGTCGAGGTCGTCGGCGATGGTTGTGTGCGGGTCCTCTTTCAGCCGTTCGGCTACGCTCAACGGCAAAATATTGCGCAACAGGTCTTCGGACTTGGCGTAGGCTTTCGCCAGTTCTACCCGCTGGCGCGCCACTACGTTGCGCGAATGCAGCATTTGCGTGTAGGCGAAATAGACGATCCCGTAGGTCAGCGCGGCGCCCATGAGCGTGGTTGTGAGCGCCGTGCCGTCGAGCGCGTTCTTTCCTGGCGCATGGAACACCCACCCCACAGGGTTCTGCGCTGTTACGAGCCACGGATGGGTCCAATGGGGAAGGTAAGCTTCGACCCCCCACACAAAGATAAGCGACAGGCAAAAGACCAAGAGCCAGACGCGCGACGCGCGAGGGCCAATGGTCACAATGGCCAAAAGCGGAAAAACGATTGGCAAGATTAGGTCGGCGCCGCGATTGCCAACAACCGTGTGGAAGACGACGATCAAAAAGACGCTGACTGCGCAGATCACAGTAAACGCCAAGGACAAGCTTTTTGTCCGGTGCAGCACCGCAAGCGTGACGAGGCAGGCCGCGATGGCAAATGCATCAATCGCGTGGATAAAGGGTGTGCGCCCCGGGTCCAAAAGGAACGCCGCGGCTGCCAAGATGATAAAAATCAAGACCGCGCTAACGATGGATTTCGACTGGCGTTGGGCAAAGCTGTCACCTGGCGCGTGGCCAATACGGATAAACCGGGCTGGGCCAATCAGTTCGACCTTGGACTGTTGCGCGGGTTGCTCCACCATAGAGGGAGGGTACCGGGTGCCCCCGGAGGGTCAAGAAGAGGCTGAAACCATTACGAATTTTTCACAGATCGGCTTGGAATTTTCACGGTGGCGTGTGACGGCTGCCACCATAAGCAGTCTTTTATTTTGCGTGCTAACCGCCCCGGTAGTGGTGGCTGACGGGGGCGTGCGGCTGGAGGGGCAGCGTGACCCACCGCCGTTTCGCCTAGAACTGACGGATGAATTTGGCGAACCGCGGCTTCGTCTGGATTTGCCGTTGCCTGTACCTGCGCCGGGGGTAGATGGCCTGCCCTCCGAGGCCCGGGCGGGCCGCGAAACCCGGGCGATCACTGGGGCGCGGCTTCTATTTACGGGGCGCGAGGTGGGGCTTGCGGGGGTTTCTTGTCCCCCGCCGGGTACGAAAAACGGCCGTGAGGCGCGCGCGCTTTTGAACACTTTTTTGCGGCGTGCTGGCTCATCTGTCTTCGCCCAGCTCTTCGATTGACGATTAATGAGCACGCATCCAAGCCCTGCTCCTCGGGTTCTACGATCCTCGTGTCTCCTCTCCTTTCTCGCAATGAAGGAGCTCGTTTGACAGGTTTGAGCTCCTCCATTGCGAGAAAGGAGAGGAGACACGAGGATCGGAGAAACCGAGGAGCAGGGCTTGGATGCGTGCTCATTAATCGT
>JBCCMR010000261.1:0-4538 GCA_039026255.1 Pseudomonadota bacterium | reverse complement strand
GACAATCATCAGCTCCGAACCCGACATCGACCCGGAACCCTTCTACCGGGAACTGCGCATCCGCCAGGGCTCTGTCTATAACCCCCAAGATGTCAACCGCACCATTGACCGGCTTGATATTCTGGCAGGTCGCCTGGGCTACAATTTTGTCCAAACCCAGCCGCGCGTTACCCGCAACGACGACACTCGGACGCTTGATATCGAGTTCGACGTGGTTCGCGGTCCGCGGCTCTTTGTGGAACGCATCGACATTGAGGGAAACAGCCAGACGCTTGACCGGGTTATCCGGCGAGAATTTGAGCTTATCGAGGGGGATCCCTTCAACCGCCGAAAGGTTCAAGAGGCCGCCGATCGCATCCGCGCCTTAGGCTTTTTTAGCCGTGTAGATGTGGACAGCCGCGAAGGGTCGGCGCCAGATCAAGTTATCATCGACGTCAATGTGGAAGAAACCACAACCGGTTCCCTTGGCTTTGGGGTCGGCTTTGGCACCGATGACGGGCTCAACGGTTCGGTGAGCCTGGAGGAAAACAACTTCCTTGGCCGCGGCCAACGCCTGGCGTTCAGCTTTGCCACCACAAGCGAAAACCGGGAGTTTTCGTTTAGCTTCGTGGAACCCCGGCTTTTTGATCGCAATCTCTTGGCCGGCTTAGACCTGTCCTACCGAACCCGCGATCAGGACGATTTCGAATACGACGTCACCCGGGCCACGTTTCGTCCGCGCATCGAATTTCCTATCGGCGAGTTTTCCCGTCTAAGGTTGAACTATCTTTTGGAAAGCGTTGATATAGAGACTGAAACTACAAATGCGTCCCCGTTCTATCAGCGGGAAGTAGGGCGCCAGACATCAAGCGGGATCGGGATCGGTTATACCTATGACCGGCGCAACAGCCCAATCGATCCGACCGCGGGCTTTGTGTTGAATTTTGACCAGACCATCACCGGCCTTGGCGGCGACAGCAAATACTACCGTGCTGTGGTCAACGCGAAGGCCTTTACCAGTTTCTTCAACGAAGAACTGGTTTTGTCGGCGGAGTTCGAAGGCGGTTTCGTCAAAGCCTTCGGTGGCGGGGAGACCCGTGTGTCGGAGCGGTTTTTCCTGGGCGGCAACAGCTTCCGCGGGTTTGAAGCCTTCGGGGTCGGTCCGCGCGACACGACCACGCTTGACGCCAACGGCAATGCTTATAACGCCCCCTTGGGCGGCAACATCTACGCAATCGCCCGGTTTGAGGCGTCCTTCCCCATCGGCCTGCCCGAAGAATACGGCATCTTCGGTGGTGTCTTCCTCGACGTGGGCTCGGTTTGGGATCTGGATACGGTTACCACCGGGGGGGTCACGGCCCAGTCCACAGACTTTGACCTGCGGTCGTCGATCGGGCTGTCGATCTTCTGGGATACGGCGCTTGGCCCGCTCCGGTTCAACTTCGCCACGCCGCTGGCCAAGGTGGACGGGGTTGACCGGACGGAGTTCTTTAACTTCACGGTCGATGCGCGCTTCTAGCCGAACCGCCATCGCCCTGGCCGCGCTGATATGTTGCGCGGCCCCCCCGGCGGCCTTGGGGCAGTCTTACCCCGTGGCTGGCGATACCCTCGAAGTGGTCAGCCTGAACCGCGAAAGGCTTCTTTCAGAAAGCGCTTTTGGCCGTGCCATGATTGGTTCCCTTAGCGATCAGCAGCAGGCGCTTGTCATCGAAAACCAGCGCCTTACAGAGGAGTTAGAGACCGAGGAGCGAGCACTAACCGAAACGCGCAAGACCATGTCTGCAGAGGAATTTCGTCCTTTGGCAGAGGCATTTGACGAAAAAGTTAAACAGGTCCGCGCGGCCCAGGACGGCAAGGCAGTGGACCTGGCCAAAGCCCGCGAAGCGGCCCGGTTTAGCTTTTTTCGACGCATTGAGCCGGTCATCATCGAAATCATGCAATCCCGCGGCGCCCGGGTTCTTTTGAACAACCAGGCTGTGCTTTTATCCACCGATGACGTGGATATCACCGCAGCCGTGTTGGCAAGGCTGGATGCGCTTTTCGCCCAGGGCGCGCTCGCAGTGGAGTAACGGTTCGTGCGCTGGCTTTCGGCACCTCGGTAATCTTGTGCCCCCGGGCGGCGCTTGATAGGGGACTGCGCAAGGGGTGCAGCCGGGCGCCCGGCACTGCGATTGGGGGACCCATGGCCGACGGGGAAAGAGCACAGGCGGCGGAACTCCTGACCGCTGATATCTCAGAAATCAAGCGGATGATCCCGCACCGCTACCCGTTCCTGTTGGTGGATAAAGTCCGCGACATCGCCCCGGGTGAAAGCGCTGTGGGGATCAAAAATGTCACCTACAATGAGCCGCATTTTCAGGGCCATTTCCCCCAGCAGCCCATCATGCCAGGCGTAACCATCGTCGAAGCCATGGCCCAAACGGCCGCCATCCTGGTGTCTAAGACGCTTAACATGATCGACAATGACATGCTGGTCTACTTCCTGACCATCGACAAATGTAAGTTCCGCCATCCGGTGGGCCCGGGCGACGTGCTGGAGTTGCACATCAAAATCTTGCGTGGGCGAGGTAAGCTCTGGCGGTTCTGGGGCGAAGGCAAGGTCGAGGGTTTGACCGTAGCCGAGGCCGAATTCAACGCCATGATGGTGCCCCCCGAAGACCAGGCCAAGGGAGACTAGGCCATGGCCGTCGACGAAAGCGCCACCGTCCACCGCACCGCGGTGGTCGAAGACGGGGCCACGGTTGGCCCCGGCGCCAAGGTGGGCGCCTTTGCGGTAGTGGGTCCCGAGGTCACGCTCGGTCCCGGGGTGGAGCTGAAGTCCCACGCCGTGGTGGAAGGTTGGACCGAGATCGGTGAAGGCACGGTAATCTTTCCGTTCGCCAGTATTGGCCACGTGCCCCAGGATCTTAAATTCTCGGGCGAGCGCACCAAGCTTGAAATCGGCGCCCGCAACCGCATCCGTGAACACGTCACCATGAACCCGGGCACCGAAGGGGGCGGCGGGCTGACCCGGGTAGGCGACGAGGGTCTTTTTATGATGGGCGTGCACGTAGGACACGATTGCCGGGTGGGGAACGGGGTGATCCTGGCCAACAACGCGTCGCTGGGCGGCCACTGCGTGATCGAAGACCACGTGGTAATTGGCGCGCTCGCCGGGGTGCACCAGTTCTGCCGGGTGGGGCGCGGGGCCATGATCGGCGGCCTTGCCGCTGTGGTAGCCGACGTCATCCCCTACGGCACGGTAATGGGCGAACGCGCCACGCTCGAGGGTCTCAACCTCGTGGGACTCAAACGGCGCGGCCACGACAAGAACCAGATCAACGGGTTGCGCACGTTCTTTAAGCTCCTTTTCACCGGCACCGGCAGTCTGCGCGACCGCACAGCCGGGCTTCAGGCCGAATACGTGTCAAACGCGCTTGTGCAGGACGTTTGTGACTTCATCCTCGAAGACAGCCAACGTCATATCACGGTGCCCGGGGACACCTGAGCCACTTGGCGGGGCCGGTGCATATCCCGGGCGCGGGGCTAGACGCCGACGCATCGCTGGCAATTGTGGCAGGCGATGGCGACCTGCCGCGGCTGTTGGCGGAGCATTGCGCCCGCTCAGGGCGCGCGCATCTTGTGGTTCTCTTTGCCGGCGACGATCCCGCTTGGGCTGCAAACCACCCCGTCCTGCGGGCAGAGTTCGAAAAGCCCGCCCGGCTTTTCAAAGCCCTTCGCGCCGGGGGGTTCGCCCAAGTGACCTTCGCCGGGTCCATGCGGCGCCCGCAACTGCAACCTTTGCGGTTCGATTGGAAGATGCTGCGTCTGGCGCCCACGCTTCTACCCGCTTTGAAATCGGGCGATGACGCGACGCTCAGCGCCATAACCGCCATTTTTACCCACGAGGGGATGGAAATTGTCGGCGCCCACGACGTGCTGGCGGCGCTTCTGGCACCGGCGGGCGTGCAGACCGTGGCCAAAATTAGCAAGGCCGACTGGGCCGACATAAAACGGGGATTCGAGATCGCCGAGGCCTCAGGGGCGATGGACGTGGGTCAGGGGGCTGTGGTGGCCCAGGGGCTTTGCCTGGCGGTCGAGTCAATCCAAGGCACCGACGCCATGCTGCACTGGGTGGGCGAGACCGCCGCGCCCTTTCGCCCGGACCCGCGCGGCGCCCGCGGTGTGCTCTGTAAGGTGCCAAAGCCCGGCCAGGACTGGCGGGTGGATTTGCCTGCCATCGGCCCCGACACCATGCGCGCTGCAGCGCGTGCCGGGCTCGCCGGGGTGGCGGTGCAGGCGGGCGGTATCTTAGTGCTTGGCCTGTCCGAGACAGTCACCGCCGCTGACGAGGCGGGTGTTTTCCTGGTGGGTGTTGCCCGCGGCGGGCGGGGGAGCAGGACCGGGGGCAGGGGGCCGTGAAGGCCTTTGTCATCGCGGGCGAACCTTCGGGCGATGCCTTAGGTGCTGCGCTCATTGACGGTCTTCGCGCCACGGGCCCGCTGACAGTGACGGGCATTGGCGGGCCGATGATGGCTAGCGCGGGCATGCCAAGCCTTTTTCCCATGGACGATTTGTCG
>JBCCMR010000260.1:0-4551 GCA_039026255.1 Pseudomonadota bacterium | reverse complement strand
TCGGTGTTCCAGGACGCGTCAGCGGCGTCCACTTCGTAACCCACCTTGTTGATGGAGTTCGAGAAACGCACGTCGTCGAAGAGGAAGAATTCCGCTTCGGGACCCATAAACGCCTGGTCACCGATGCCCGACGAAATCAGGTAGGCTTCCGCCCGTTCCGCGGTGGACCGGGGGCAACGCTCGTAGGAGGCGCCAGTGTCCGGTTCTACGACCGAGCAATGCACGCAGAGCGTTTTTTCCGCGTAGAACGGGTCCATGTAGGCGCTTTCGGTGTCCGGGATGAGCTTCATGTCGGACTCGTCAATCGACTTCCACCCGGCAATGGAGGAGCCGTCGAACATAAAGCCTTCTTCGAAGAAATCCTCGTCCACCTGGTCAGAGATCACCGTGACGTGCTGAAGCTTGCCGCGCGGGTCGGTGAAGCGGACGTCGACGTAGGCGACCTCCTCCTCTTTGATGGTTTTCATGATGTCGGATGCACTCATCTCGTTCCCTCTTGGTTGTGATGGCGTTCGGTGCGGATGGGCGGGCGGGGGTGTCAGAGCGCGTCGGCGCCCTCTTCCCCCGTGCGGATGCGGATGGCCTGCTCGACGGCGGTCACGAAAATCTTGCCGTCGCCAATTTTTTCGGTTCGGGCAGCAGCAACGATGGCCTCGATGGCGGCATCGACCTGGGCGTCGTCGAGCACGACCTCGATTTTGACCTTGGGCAGAAAATCAACGACGTATTCGGCGCCCCGGTAAAGCTCGGTATGGCCCTTTTGGCGACCAAAACCTTTGGCTTCGATAACGCTGAGACCTTGGACTCCGACCTCCTGTAGGGCCTCCTTGACCTCGTCGAGCTTGAAGGGCTTGATAACGGCCTCGATCTTTTTCATCTCAAATGCGCTTTCGTGTTTCTCCCAACTCGGGGGTAGAGACCCTGACGACCGACCATTGTCTACGCAGGGATACGGCGCTTAGCAGGCGGGTTGGAGGAAATCGGCGATGTTGCCTAAATTTTATGCAACGCGCCTGCGTTTGCGGCGCATTTCGTGCATAGTCGGTAAAAAGGAGCGCGACACAATGGATGAGCTACTCACCGCTGCCCAAATGCGCGCCATTGAGGCCGCAGCAATCGCGTCCGGGACGGTGACCGGGCAAGACCTGATGGAGCGGGCTGGGCGCGGGGTGGTGGCCGCAATTTTTGAGGTTTGGCCCGAACTTGGGACCCCGGCGCCCGCGTTGGCCGGGGCGCATGAGTATTTGAACAGAGAAGACGGGCGACGGACAGCGCTTGTTCTGAGTGGTCCAGGTAACAACGGCGGCGACGGTTTTGTGGTGGCACGGCTTTTAGCGCAGCTTGGCTGGGCGGTAGAGGTGTATTTTTTGGGCGATCCGGCGCGGTTGCCGCGTGATGCCGCGGAAAATCATCGGCGATGGCTGGCCCTTGGACCCCTTAATCCCTGGCACGACGTAGCGGTTGCGTCGACGATCCTCGACCGAGCGAAACCCATCGATTTGTTGGTGGACGCTCTGTTTGGGATTGGCATTTCACGGCCCCTTGGGCCAAGCCTGGCGCAGACACGTGACGCGATCACTGCAGCCGTGGCGGCGGGCCCGGCGCCTCGGGTGTTGGCGGTGGACGTGCCTAGCGGTGTCAGCGGGGACACCGGCGATGCCTTTGGCGCCTGGCCTGCCCATGTTACGGTCACATTCCACCGACTAAAGCATGGCCACCGGGCAGCAGCGGCGCAATGCGGGCGGGTTGTGGTCAAGGATATTGGCTTGTGACTCAACGCGACCCAGGGGCGGTGCATGAGATTGGTGCTGTGGACGCGGCGGCGGTGATGAAGCCGCCCGGGCACAAATATGACCACGGGCACGCCTGGGTGCTGGCTGGCCCAGCCCAGCGTACTGGTGCGGCACGGCTTGCGGCGCGGGGCGCGCTGCGTATTGGCGCCGGGCTTGTGACTCTAGGCGCGCCGGGGGCATCGCTTTTGGAATGCGCCACTCAGACTTCGGCGGTCATGGTCCGTCGTTGCGATGACGGCGCCGCTCTAGCCGAGGCTTTCGGCGACACCCGTGTCACCGCGGTCTGCCTTGGGCCGGGGTTGGGGGTGGCGCGCGCGCCCGACCTGGTGGCTGCGGCGCTGAGAACGCGTGAGATGGCTGTGGTCCTGGACGCCGATGCGCTGACGGCTTTTGAAGCCGACCCGACGCAGCTTTTTGATATGTTGCACCCCCGGGTTGTGCTGACCCCCCACGCGGGGGAGTTTCGGCGGCTCTTTCCGGATATTCACAGTCGGCTCGCTGCGGGTGAGACATCAAAAGTGGACGCGACGCGGGCGGCGGCGGCGCGGGCAGGTTGCACGGTGTTGCTGAAGGGAATTGATACGGTCATCGCGGACCAGACTGGCGCCGCATCCGTGCACATGGCACGGGGTGACCGGGCAGTGCCTTGGCTTGCTACGGCGGGGGCAGGAGATGTGCTGGCGGGGTTTATTGCCGGGCTTTTTGCGCGGGGTTTTGCACCGCGCACGGCTGCGGAGGCGGCGGCGTGGCTCCATGTGTCTGCGGCGCTTGAATTCGGCCCAGGCTTGATCGCAGAGGACTTGCCCGACGCACTGCCGGCAGTGCTGCGGCGGCTAGCCCGGTGACGCGCGGGTCGGGTATCAGCGGTGGCAATGCAGAGGCGGCTGCGTCGGGGTTTGCGACCGAGGTTGCTCTTATGGACCGCGCGGCAGCGGGCACAATCGCCGCGCTGTGCGACCGCTGGCCGGAATGCGCCGAAGCGCCCGGGCGGGCAGTCATCTTTTGCGGGCCCGGGTGGACAGGGGGCGTAGGGCTCGCCCTCGCGCGTCTTCTTCATGATACGGGCTGGTCGCTGACCGTATTTCAGGCCGGGCCACCCGCACCGGGGGCGAGCGTTCTGAACCATCGCCGCTGGCTGGCGCGCGGGGATGTGGCGCCGCTGATGGCCAGGCAAGTCGCACCACTGCGTGATGATCCGGGTTTTGCCTTGGCGGTCAATGCCCAAGGTCAGACTTCGAAAGACCACGTAGCCGCGGACTTCGGCGGGGTGCAGGCCCTGTTGCGGCACTGGCAAAGTGCCCCGCGGGCCGTCGCGCCACGGGTCGTCGCCCTCGGGCCTTGTCTTGCGGCAGCGGCGCAGTTCACTGTCACCCTTGCAGGCGACGCTGATGGTGCCGCGGCGGTCGCGGTAGATCTAGAGCTTGAGCCCGGGATCCGGGCTGAAGCGAAGCCGCCGGACCCCCCCTGATTTAGCCCTTCTCAAGCCTAAGCGGGTTTGCTAGACCGCGCGGGTGGTTCTGGCGGGCTTGCCAGAGCTCTGTGCGGGTGTGGCGGAATTGGTAGACGCACCAGGTTTAGGTCCTGGCGCCTTCGGGCTTGGGGGTTCAAGTCCCTTCACCCGCACCAAAGTTAAGGTCCTTGTTCCAGGTAACCGGGTCGGACGCCTGGGTCTGGTCGGCGTCTGCCATGAGATCACCCCCCGCATCCCTTGCCGAATCCGCGAGCCATCCAGGCCGAATTGCGGGTTGCAACCATTGGGGCGCGCACCTAGAAGGGCGCTGGATTTTCGACCGGGCGCGCGGCGTGCCTTGGACATGGCCAAAGCCCCCCGGCAACAGAGGAATGTGATGCAGGTAACCGAGACACTTAACGAAGGCCTGAAGCGCGAATACGAGATCACCGTGACGGCTGCGGAACTCGACGCCAAAGTAGATGCCAAATTGTTAGAGGCGCAGCCCTCGGTGGAGTTGAAAGGTTTTCGCAAGGGCAAGGTGCCGATGGCGCTTTTGAAAAAGCAATTCGGCAAGTCGGTGCTGGGGGAAGCGATGCAAGAAAGCATTGACGGCGCCATGTCTGAGCATTTTGAAGCCTCCGGCGACAAACCCGCATTTCAACCCGAAGTGACCATGGTCAACGACGATTGGAAAGAAGGCGATGACGTTCAGGTTGCCTTGAAGTACGAGGCGCTCCCTATGGTGCCCGACACCGATTTTTCTGGGATCACTCTGGAAAAGCTGGTGGCTAAGGTGGATGACAGCGAAGTCGACGAGGCCTTGGGTCGGTTGGCGGAAAACGCCCAGTCGTTTGAAGACAAAGACGGCGCGGCCGAAGATGGCGATCAAGTGGTGATCGATTTCCTTGGCAAGGTCGACGGGGAGCCTTTCGACGGCGGCACAGCAGACGACTACCCGCTAACGCTGGGGTCAAACAGCTTTATCCCCGGGTTCGAAGAACAGCTTGTTGGGCTCAGCGCCGGCGACGAAAAAGCCGTCGAAGTGTCCTTCCCCGACGAATACCAAGCGGAAAACTTGGCGGGCAAACCGGCGGTTTTCGAATGCACCGTCAAAGCGGTGAAAAAGCCCGTCGCCGCGGCCATCGACGATGAGATGGCGCAGAAATTCGGGGCTGAGGGGCTCGATGACCTGAAATCGAAGATCAGCGAACAGCTTTCCGGCGAATACGCGGGCGCGGCGCGCATGGTGATGAAGCGGGGGCTGATGGATCAGTTGGCCGACCTCGTGGATTTTGACCTGCCGCC
>JBCCMR010000259.1:0-4682 GCA_039026255.1 Pseudomonadota bacterium | reverse complement strand
TGATTTCGGTATCGCTGGCGGATTTGGTCACACCCAGCAGATCGTAGTAGTCGCGTTTTGCCATTCAAAGCCTCCTGGGGAGGGGTCGGGCGCGTCACCGAACGCCCCGACCCGCCGCGGATGCGGGCGACCGCCGGATTTTACCGGTTGTTTCTGCCCAGGTCTTCGAAATCGGCGTCGACGATATCTTCGTCCACGCCGCGGGGGCCGCGATCATCTTCGTCTTCGGCTTCGGGCCCCGGCTGCGGGGCTTCGTCCGCTTGCGCCTTGTAGATCGCCTCGCCTAGCTTCATGGCGGCCTCGGTCAGGTCCTGGGTGCGCGCCTTGATATTAGAGGCGTTTTCGGTTTCGAGCGTCTCTTTGAGCGCTTTCATGGACAATTCGATCACTTCAACCGTGGAAGGGTCCACCTTGTCGGAGTGCTCTTCCAGCGACTTCTCGGTGCCATGAATTAAGCTTTCGGCCTGGTTTTTGGCTTCCACCAGCTCCTTACGCTCTTTATCGGCCTCGGCATTTTCCTCGGCGTCGCGCACCATTTGTTCAATGTCATCGTCAGACAGGCCACCGGATGCTTGGATGGTGATCTTTTGCTCTTTGTTGGTGCCTTTGTCTTTTGCACTGACCGACACGATGCCGTTGGCGTCGATATCGAAAGTTACTTCGATCTGCGGCATGCCGCGCGGGGCGGGCGGGATATCTTCGAGATTGAACTGGCCTAGGATCTTGTTGTCGGCGGCCATTTCCCGTTCGCCTTGGAAGACCCGAATAGTCACTGCGTTCTGGTTGTCTTCAGCGGTCGAGAACACCTGCCCCTTTTTCGTGGGGATAGTGGTGTTGCGGTCTATCAAGCGGGTAAAGACACCGCCGAGCGTTTCGATGCCCAGCGACAGCGGCGTGACGTCCAAAAGCACCACGTCTTTAACGTCGCCTTGGAGCACGCCCGCCTGGATGGCGGCGCCCATAGCCACAACCTCGTCCGGGTTGACGCCTTTGTGGGGCTCTTTGCCAAAGAATTTGGTCACCTCTTCGATGACGCGGGGCATGCGGGTCATACCGCCCACAAGCACCACCTCGTCGATTTCGCCCTTGGAAACACCGGCATCTTTTAGCGCCGCCTGGCAGGGCTTCAGTGATTGCGAAACCAAGTCGCCCACCAGGCTTTCCAGCTTAGCGCGGGTCAGCTTCATGACCATGTGCAACGGCTGGCCGCCTTTCGGGTCCATGCTGATGAAGGGTTGGTTAATTTCGGTTTGCTGGCTCGAAGACAGTTCGATCTTGGCTTTTTCGGCGGCCTCTTTCAGGCGCTGGAGGGCCATCTTGTCTTTTGTCAGATCGACGCCGTTTTCCTTTTTGAACTCGTCAGCCAGATAGCTGACGATGCGCATGTCGAAGTCTTCCCCGCCAAGCGCCGTGTCACCGTTGGTGGACTTGACCTCAAAAAGACCCTCGTCGATTTCCAGGATTGAGATGTCGAATGTACCGCCGCCGAGGTCGTAGACAGCAATGGTTTTGCCGCCCTCTTTGTCCAACCCGTAGGCCAGCGCCGCGGCGGTCGGTTCATTGATGATCCGCAGCACTTCGAGCCCGGCAATCTTACCGGCGTCTTTAGTGGCTTGGCGCTGAGCATCGTTGAAGTAAGCGGGGACGGTGATCACGGCCTGGGTCACATCTTCGCCCAGGTAATTTTCCGCCGTCTCCTTCATCTTCCCAAGGATAAATGCCGATATCTGGCTGGGGCTGTATTTTTCGCCTTTGACCTCAACCCAAGCGTCGCCGTTGCCGCCGTCGACAATGGCATAGGGGAGGTTCTTGGCGTCCTTTTTAATGGCCGCGTCGTCATGGCGGCGACCGATCAGGCGCTTGATGGCAAACAGGGTGTTTTCTGGATTGGTGACAGCCTGGCGTTTGGCAGACTGACCAACCAAGCGTTCGTCTTCGGCGAAAGCCACGATCGACGGCGTCGTACGCGCCCCTTCGGAGTTTTCGACGACCTTGGGTTGCGACCCGTCCATGATGGCCACGCAGCTGTTGGTGGTCCCCAGGTCGATACCGATGACTTTAGCCATATTGCATCCTTTCTTGCGGCGATTGTGGCGGCGCGCGGCCCGTGTGCGGCACCGGCGCCTGATCCCTAACCCTAATTTCGCAGGGCGGCTTAGCGTTTGGCGTATATAGGAGCGGCCTTTTCGTGTTGCAAGCGCACAGCGGGGCAGGATTTTGGGCGTCTGCCATCGGATTTTAGTGCGGCACAGAATATACGCGTCCAGTGTCGCCAGACTGGCGCGGCGAACCCAGCGCAGGGCGACGGCTCGCCCCGCTACGGCGGCGTGGTCAAAACCGCCCTGGGCTGTCCGGGTTTCGCCCGCTGACCGCCTCGGGTAAAGCCGCACCTATGGTGGCTCTCGATCTCAATGGCGTGGCGATTTATCCCGGTTACTTGGACGCCGCGACACAAGGGGCGATCTTGCGGGAAGTGCGTGCCGTGGTGGCCCAGGCGCCGCTGTTTGCGCCTGTGACCCGTTGGGGCAAAGAGATGTCGGTGCGCATGACATCCGCCGGCCGCCTGGGTTGGGTGTCAGACCGACGCGGCTATAGGTATGAGCCCCTCCATCCCCGCGGCACCCCATGGCCACCGGTGCCCGAAACTGTCTTGACGCTTTGGCGTGAACTGACGGGCACGGCGCCGGAGCCTGACTGCTGCCTCATCAATTTTTATCGGGCCGGGGCGCGCATGGGGCTCCACCAGGACCGGGATGAGGGCGATTTTAGCTTTCCGGTGGTGTCAGTGTCCTTGGGCGACGATGGGCTTTTTCGTGTTGGCGGGACCGACCGAGGCCACCCCACGCGATCCCATTGGCTGCGCTCAGGCGATGTCTGCGTCATGGGAGGCCCGGCCCGGCTGCATTTCCACGGGGTGGATCGGATCAAGCCGGGGACGTCCCAGCTTTTGCGCGACGGCGGCCGGGTCAACCTGACCCTGCGGGTGGTCCGGGACGCAGAGGGCTAAGGGTTTGCGCGGCCTGACGGCCCCGCGGCGAACGCTGGGCGAGGGGTTGTCAAACAGGTGCATGCCTGGGCGTTGGGCGCGCCGCGTGGGCGCATTTCTGATTTGGTTATCCGAGCACGCGAAAAACGTATGGGAATGATCCGGAGTGGCAGCTTAGGTCAGCGGCCTACTTTGCGTTGGACGTCTAACGGCGCCGCGGTGGACGCTAGGCGATTGCACACATTTCGTCTGAAAAACGACCATCCACGGATGCGGTTCGGTCTGAACTGCCACGACACCCGCGCCCTAGCCGGCCGTTGCGTCGCCCATCGCGCGGCGCCCATCTAATTAGTTGGAATGCGCCGGAGGCGCCCCTTTGGAGCCGAAGGCAACCTTTAGCGGCGGGCGTTCCAACTGTCGGAGACATATTTTCGGGCCCAATGCTCCATCATCATCCCAAGCAGTATAAACGTCAGCGACAGCGCAATCGGGTACCACAGCGTCGTCACCTTCGCGGTGTAGTTCACAAACGCCGCCCCGCGCGCCTGGTCAATGGTGTGGAAAAGCGGATTCCAGGTGAAAAACGGCAGCATGTAACCCGGCAAGTTTGAGGCCAAAAACATTTTGCCCGAAAAGATCATGTTCGCGCGCTTATAGACCTGTTCGATGATCGTGATCGCGGTCGGAAAAAACGGGCGCAGCGCCACGAAGATAATGCCGATCCCCACCCCTGAAAACCACGCCAGCAAAAAGCAATAGCTGACTCGTTTGAGATCATGCACCACAAACGGGTCGATCAGCACGTTAGCCACAAATGTGATCACCAGAACTGCGAGGATCTGCACATAGATCGCCGATAGCGCCCCCGATACGATCAAAAGCAAGGTCGTCACTGGGCGGTGCTGCAAAAGCGGATTGACCGCGCCCCCGGCACTGACCGCGCTGACGGCCTTATTGTGGGTGATAAAGAGGAAAACGCCCGTGAGCACGTAAAGGATAAACGACCCCCGCACGGCCACGCCGCGCATACCCATAAAGGTGATGAGCACATAAAAAAACACCACCACGATGGCCGACTGCAAGATCTCCATCGCCAAGGCGGCCAAAGCGTTGCCTTTGGTTTTGCGCACATCGCGCACCGTCGCGTGGAAGACCAGCGTCGAGAATTCGAAGAGCCCCATCAGGTGGCGGCGGACGGAGCTGTCGTTAGTGATCGCCATGAGCCGGACCTGCCTTTTGCGCCTGCGGCAGCGCGTTTGGCCGCGCCTTGCCCTTTGCCTGTGGCGCGACCATAAAGCGTCGGACGCAACCGCACAAGAATTCGCGTATCGGCATAGGACGAAGGCATGAACAAACAGGAAATTTTCACCACGATCCGCCAGTTAGCCATCGAGGCGGGCGCTAAGATCATGGAAATCTACGACGCCGACGATTTTGAGGTAAAAGCCAAGTCCGACGAAAGCCCCGTCACGGTAGCCGACGAAACCGCCGACGCACACATCTTCGCAGGTTTGCGCGCAGCCTTTCCCGATGTGGCCATTGTGACGGAAGAGCAAGCCGCCACCCACACTGAGGCGTCGAAGACGTTTTTCATCGTCGACCCTCTCGACGGCACCAAAGAATTTATAAACCGCCGCGGGGATTTCACCGTTAATATTGCCTGGGTCGTAGACGCCACGCCCGTCATGGGGGTGGT
>JBCCMR010000258.1:0-4684 GCA_039026255.1 Pseudomonadota bacterium | reverse complement strand
GGTGGCTGGTCGCGAGTGGCGACGGCATCGGCGGCCAAAACCCTGTCCCCCGCTTGTGCAAGTGCTACAGTCTCCACCCGTGCGGGCTGCAAAAGCTCCAGGATCAGGCCCCGGGCAGTTTCGACTGAGATCACAGCGCCTCCTGACGTCCGGAGGCGCCGCCTTCTTTGAGGGTGACGCGCACGGCGCCAATCACCATGTTCTTATCGACGGCCTTAACCATGTCGTAGACTGTCAGCGCCGCCGTGGTGACCGCCGTAAGCGCCTCCATTTCGACGCCGGTTTGACCGGTGGTTTTGACGGTGGCGGTTATCTCGACGCCGGTGGCGTCTGTCTCTAGGTCGACCGAAACCTTGCTCAGCGCCAGGGGGTGGCAGAGCGGGATGAGCTCAGCCGTACGCTTTGCCCCCATAATGCCAGCTAGCCGCGCTACACCCAGAACGTCGCCTTTTTTGGCGCCACCGTCAGCGATCATCTGCGCGGTCTCCCGCGCCATGGTCACGCGGCCGCGGGCCACGGCCACGCGGGGGGTCTGGGCTTTGCCGGATACGTCGACCATATGGGCCGCGCCTCGGTCATCGAAATGGGTAAAGTCGGCCATTGGGCAGGTCACATGGCCGGGGGCGCCCAGGGGGCCGCCAGGATCTCGCGCGTGGCCGCGGCCACGTTTGGCTGACGCATAAGCGCTTCGCCGATCAAAAAGCACCGAGCGCCGAATTGCGCCATGGTGGCCAGGTCGTCGCGGGTGTTGAGCCCGCTTTCGGTTATAATCATGCGATCTTCGGGCGCCAAACGCGCTAGCCGTTTGGTCACGTCAAGTGACGTCTCAAAGCTGTGCAGGTCCCGGTTGTTGATGCCCAAAAGCGGCGACCGCAACTTGATTGACCGGTCAAGCTCTTCTTCGCTGTGGACTTCGACCAGCACGTCCATACCGTAGTCAAAGGCAGTGGCTTCAAGCTCTAACGCCGTTTCGTCGTCCACGGCGGCCATGATGATTAGGATCGCATCGGCGCCCAGGGCGCGCGCCTCCACCACCTGATAGGGTTCAAAAAGAAAATCCTTTCGCAGGCAAGGCAAAGTCGTTGCCTCCCGCGCTTGGGTCAAATATTCCGGCGCGCCCTGGAAAGACGGGGCGTCGGTCAAGACCGACAGGCACGCGGCGCCCCCTTCGGCATAGCCCTGGGCCAGGGCGGGCACGTCAAAGTCCTCTCGGATGAGCCCCTTAGAAGGGCTAGCTTTTTTGATTTCGGCGATAAGCCCGTAGCCGCCCGATGTAGACGCCAGCCGAAGGGCAGCGGCAAAGCCCCGAGGGGGTGTCTGATCGGCGGCACGGGCTTCAAGCACACCCAAGGGACGCTCTTCCCGGGCGGCGGCCACCTCGTCAAGTTTGTAGGCTTTGATCTTGTCGAGGATGGTTTCGGTCATGCGTCGGCGGCCCAGTCAATGGTACTTTCGCCTCGCGACTTAAGCCATTTGTTGACCTGAGAAAACGGCTTTGATCCGAAAAAACCCCGGCGCGCGGAAAGCGGCGACGGATGCGGGCTCTTGATCACCAGGTTTGCGGGGTGCGCGTCCCGCGGGTTTTGGTTCGGGGGCGCAAAGCCTTGGGCGTGACGTCCCCAAAGGATATAAGCGCGCGGACTGTCCTCAAGCCGGTTCAAAACCTGGCGGGTCAGGGCAGCCCAACCCACCCGGGCGTGGCTGCCCGCCGCGCCCGGCGCAGTGCTCAGCGCGGTGTTAAGCAAAAGCACCCCTTGCCTAGCCCACCCGCCCAGATCGCCCGTGGTCGGATGGGCGCCCACATCGTGATGTAATTCTACGAAGATGTTGACCAGGGACCTTGGCAGGGGTGTTCCCGGGGCCACCGAAAAGGCCAGGCCATTGGCGTGACCCGGGGTGGGGTACGGGTCCTGGCCCAGGATAACCACGCGCACAGTCTCGGGCGGCGTCAAACGTAGCGCCGCAAAGGTGTCTTTGGGCGGGGGCAAAAGACTGGGTCCCGTGCACGCGGCGATCTTGTCTAGGGCGTCGGATTGGAAAAACGGCAGCGCGCCCCAGGCACCAAGGCCCCTGATGTCGAAAGGATACCCGGGACCCATTCCTGTGCCCGTTCCTTCATCGGTGGGGCGTTCTTCACCGCCCATAGGAACCGGTTCCCAAAACACCCACCTGTTTGTCGCCTCAGCCCGCCTGCGGGGCAGCAGCTGTGATTTTAACAAGCGCCGCAAGCTTTTGCGCGGCCGCGCCGCTGTCGATGCTCTCGCGGGCGATCTCCACTCCTTCTGGAAGGTTGGCGGCCCGCTCGGCGATCAAAAGCGCGGCGGATGCGTTCCATAGAACCGCGTCCCGATAAGCGCCCGGCGCCCCCGCCAAAAGCGCGCTCAAAGCCGCGGCATTTTCTTGGGGTGTGCCGCCCACGATGGCGTCAAACGGGTGTGTAGGAAGGCCTGCATCTTCCGGGTGCGCTTCCTTTTCTGCGATCTCATCGCCCACGAGCTGGGCCGTCCAGGACAGCCCGGCGATCGACAGCTCATCCGTGCCGTCACCCCCGTGGACCAGCCAAGCCCGCTCGGTCCCCAATTCGCGTAGGGTTTCGGCCATCGGCCGGATCATGTCGCGCGAAAATGCCCCGGTAAGCTGACGCTTGACCCCTGCGGGATTGGTGAGCGGGCCCAGGATGTTAAAGATCGTACGCGTGCCGAGCGCCTGACGTGCGGGCATGACAAACCGCGTTGCTGGGTGGTGCATCGGTGCCATCATGAAGCCGATGCCAGCACCCTTAATGGCGGCTTCGACCGTCGGAGCGTCGATCATAACGGCTACCCCAAGCGCGCCCAGGGCATCAGCGGTTCCCGATTTCGAACTTAGGTTTCGGTTGCCGTGCTTGGCCACCACCACGCCTGCGCCAGCCACCACAAGGGCTGTGGCAGTGGATATGTTGAGCGTGCTTTTTCCGTCCCCGCCGGTTCCCACGATATCCATGGCACCCTCGGGAGCACGCACCGCGTTGCACTTGGCGCGCATCACCGCTGCGGCCGCGGCGTATTCGTCGACTGTTTCGCCCCGGGTGCGCAAGGCCATAAGAAAGCCGCCGATCTGTTCGGGTGTGGCGTTGCCTTCCATTATGGTGGTGAAGGCAGTTTCAGCCTCGGACCGGCTAAGCGGTCCGTCTGCAGCCCGGGCGATGAGCGTTTTCAGCGCGTCGCTCATGCCGGCACCGGTTTAGGTTGCAGTCCAGCGGCATCAAGAAATCCGCGCAGCATGGCGTGCCCGTGCTCTGACGCGATGGATTCGGGGTGGAACTGCACCCCGTGGATCGGCAGGTCCCGGTGGGCCAGGCCCATGATTGTCCCGTCTTCGAGCCAGGCCGTCACCTGCAACGTTTCGGGCAGGCTGTCGCGCGCGACTACCAATGAGTGGTAGCGCGTGGCGTTGATTGGGCTGGGCAGCCCCGCAAAAACCGACGCGCCTTTGTGGTGGATGGTGCCCATCTTGCCGTGCACGATCTCGTGGCACCGCACAACCTGCCCGCCAAAGGCCTGGCCGATGGTTTGGTGGCCAAGGCACACCCCCAAAAGCGGCACGCGGGCCTCCGCGGCAGCCCGGGTCAGGTCCAGGCAAATTCCGGCCTGGTTTGGATCGCAGGGCCCCGGCGACAGCACAATTGCCCCCGGTCCCATGGCCACGGCGGCCTCGGCGGAAATGTCATCGTTGCGACGCACCTCTACAGGTGCGCCAAGCTCCCCCAGATAATGCACGAGGTTCCAGGTGAAACTGTCGTAGTTGTCGATCAAAAGCAGCATCGCGTGGGCGGTCCTTTGCCTCTTGTGGAACGGGTCTGCCCTGGTCGCTTAACCGTTTGTTAATTTAGGGATGAACAGGCACCCGCCAAGTGGTATACATGGGCCACGGTGTGCCGCGGACGTCAAGAGCAGCAGGAAAAAGACTGCGCGCCACCGGTTGGGTCGGTTTGACAACAGACTGGCGGCTTGGCGCACCCAGCTTTGGGCGCGGGCCAGTCCAGCGGGACCGGGCCTAAGGGGGTCAGGGCACTTGCTCGGATCCAAGCAGGCAGATGGAACGACAGGGATAGGTACTATGGCACTTAGCGGTCAGACAGCGGGCATCCTGGCGGGGTTGGCAATCGGCATTGCCGGTGGCGTCGGGCTCGCCGCGCTTAACCCGATTTTGCCGCGACAGGACACAACGCGCGTGGCCCAAGTACCGGCCGCGGCACCGCTCGCGCCTACGCGACCGTCGGCGGCGCCGGATATCGCGGCCATTTCGCCGAGCGTTCCGCCGACGCCCGACCTGCCCGGTGCTACGGCGCCCGGGGCAGCTCAAACCGCGGCCGATGCGGCCCAGGCGGCGCCTGATCTGCCTGCCGCCGGACCGCCGCCTGCGCGTCTGACCGCGCGCATTGCTCAGCCGGAACCGGTCATTCCCGGAAGCGCTGGCGGCATTCTGCAGACGTCCCGTGGCGCTGCACCAGTCGCTAAAGCGCCCAAGACACCTGCCACGAACTCAACTGCCCCGGGAGCGGCGCCAATTTTATCGCCCGCAAACCAGAACCTAGCGCTTCGTCTGCCCAGTCTGGAAAGCGCCCCGCGTCCTGCTGCGCCGCGCTTGCCCACAGACCGCGCCGTTCCCACCAGCCCCATGCCCCAGATAGGCCAAACGGATC
>JBCCMR010000257.1:0-4686 GCA_039026255.1 Pseudomonadota bacterium | reverse complement strand
GCCAGACACGTAGTCGCCGTACTCCGCCGTGTTCGAGATCGAGTAGTTCATGTTCGCGATGCCGCCTTCATAGATCAGATCGACGATCAGCTTCACCTCGGGCAGGCTACGCGCCCGAGATGGCCTATTTCGAATGCCTGCACGAGGTGAAGCTGATCGTCGATCTGATCTATGAAGGCGGCATCGCGAACATGAACTACTCGATCTCGAACACGGCGGAGTACGGCGAATACGTGTCTGGCCCGCGTATCCTGCCCTACGACGAAACAAAAGCGCGCATGAAAGCGGTGCTCGACGATATCCAGCAGGGGCGTTTTGTGCGCGACTGGATGGCGGAATGCTCCGTCGGGCAGCCGAGCTTCAAGGCCACGCGGCGCAATAATGACGCCCACCAGATCGAAGCTGTGGGCGAAACCCTCCGCGGCATGATGCCGTGGATCTCTGCCGGGAAGATGGTCGACAAAGAAAAGAACTAAGCCGGATTTCCGCCCGCGCCGCATAGGCCCGGCGCGAGCGGGCTTTTTTGAGCATTTTTACAGGGAAGAAAGGCCGGTCGACTGGTCAAAAGGCGCCGTTGGCTGGCGCTGGATGGGTCTTGATGGCGGGATCAAACCGCCGGCGGCGCCCTTTTGCCGTCGGCTTTGACCTGCTCAAAGGCGGCGCGGCGGGCGGCGATTTCATCGGCGTCCAGCGTTGCAGCGTTGGCATAGGCGTCCTGCCAGGTGGGGTCTGGCCATTCGGCGGGACTGCGGGCCTCGGCCGCCGGTTCGGTTGCGCTTTCTAAGAGGGCGAGCGCGGTTTCAAAGACCTGCGCTTGCATGTCTGGGTCCCCGGGTGGCCCCGCCGGTGCGCCTAAGGGCATGTTCGAAAACGCCAAGCGCGGCGCGCCCACGTGGACTACGATATCGCGGGCCGCACCCAGCAATACCGTGGCGATACCCGCCTCTTCCAAGTGTTGCGCGACAAGCGCCATAGTTTGGTGGCAAACCGGACAGATCGGCACGAGCACCGCCGCGTCGATCCGGTCCTCCCGGGCTAGTTTTGTCACTTGGGGGGCGTAGTCATCGCGGGTGCGTGTCTGGCTGCGATTTGTGGGCACGCAGATCACCCGGGGCGCGGCGGATCCCACACGCCCCGAAGCCGCGGCCGCGGCCAGCGCGCGGCCTGGAAACCAGGCCCCGTCGTCGTCTGTAACCACGTTCGCGGCGTCGTAGGCCACGTGGTTGATCGCAAGCTTCGGCAGGGGCACCATCGGGCACGACACAACATCAAAAAACTTTGCACGCCCGTTAACCGGGCTGCCGGCGCGCTGATCGCCAGCCCCAGGACGCACCGGTGCGGCGGTGGTGATAATCCCCACCCGCGCCCGGGACAGCGGTTGCGCAAGCGGCTCAAACGGCACCGGACGCACCCGGGCCCACACGTAGGGTGCCCCGTAGCCCAGGGCCTGGTAGTAACTGCGGATGCGGGGAATGTAGTCGAGCGGATCCATCGGCGCATCCTAGCGCGCTGGACGTGCCAGGCGAAAGCCCCTACCCTTGCGCAATGGAACGCGACCGCATTACCCGCTGGCATGATATGGGCGGCGGCCCCGCCGGGTCGATCGACAGGGATGAACATGACTATGCGCTTTGGGAAAAGCGGGTGGATGCGCTTCTGATGCTGACGTCTAGCAAAGGCTATTTCACCGTCGACGGACTTCGGCGATGCTTAGAAGACCTAGGCGAGGAGGCGTTCGAGACGCAAAGCTACTATGAACGGTGGGTCCAGTCGGTAAACCAAAACCTCATTGAGGCCGGGGTCTACTCTCTCCAGGACTTGGCCGAAAAAATGGCTGAAGTAGAGGCCCGAGGCACCACTTACGGTGACTGCGCAGGAGCCGCAGAATGAACCCGGGCCAACGGGTTAGGGTGCGCGCCTTTTACCCACCGGGCCACGTGCGCGCACCGGCCTACCTGCGCGGCAAAGAGGGCGTAATAGAACGCATATGCGGTATCTTCGAGAACCCCGAACAGCGCGCCTACGGTGTGGAAGCGGATATGAAGCTGAATTGCCGGGTACGCTTTACCATGGGCGAGGTCTGGGGCGCGGAGGCCGAAAACCCTGACGACACGCTTGACGCGGAAATCTATGACCATTGGCTGGATCCTTGTGATGCCCCATGACCACCACGACCACGGGGATATGAGCCCCTCGGGCCACCCCTACCGGCCAGACAAAGACACCCCTTTGACCCGGTTCCAATGCATGGAAATAGCCATGCGCGAAATACTCGTCGAGAAAGGTATCCTGACACGGGCTGACATCACCGCCCAGGTCGAAGCGATGGACCGCCGCAGTCCGGCGGAGGGCGCCCGGGTTGTAGCCCGCGCTTGGACCGATCCGGGGTTTCGCACCGAACTTTTAAAAGATGCATCCGCGGCGGTGACGGGGATAGGGGTGACGCTGGACGGCACTAAGCTTATCGCCGTGGAAAACACCGCAAACGTGCACAATGTGGTCGTCTGCACGCTTTGTTCCTGCTATCCGCGCACCCTTTTGGGCCTGCCGCCTGACTGGTACAAAGAACGCGCTTATCGGTCACGGGTGGTCAAAGAACCACGCCGGGTGCTGTCTGAATTTGGACTGGACCTACCCGCCAACACCACGGTCCGGGTCCACGACAGCACCGCCGACATGCGCTACCTGGTGGTGCCCAGAAGGCCAGAGAACACAGACGGCCTTGATGAACCGGCCCTGGCGGAGCTTGTGACCCGGGACGCGATGATCGGCGTGGCCCGGGCCCTGGACCCCGCCTGACATGGCCCGCCCCCGGGGCCATAACCGGCCCCCCGCCCCATGAACCGCGATCTAATGCTCGGCGCTGCGCTGATGGTAGGGGCTATTTTTCTCTTTTCGCTCATGGACGCGGCGGCAAAGGAACTCACGTCGCGCCACCATCCGCTCCAGGTGGTATGGGCGCGCTACACGTCTCAGACCGCGATTGCCTTTGTAGTGCTTGCGCCCCGGGTGCCCAAGCTTTTGCGGACACCCAATATTGGGCTGCAACTTGTACGGTCGGCGTTCCTTTTTGGGGCGACGATGTGCTTTTTCACATCGCTTTCCATCCTTCCCATGGCCACAACCGTCGCAATTTTTGAGGTAGCGCCGCTTTTCATCACTGCTGCGGCATTTTTCGTTTTGCGCGAAAAGGTGGGCCTGCGCCGATGGTTAGGCGTCCTGATCGGGCTGATTGGAGCGCTTATTATCATCCGCCCGGGCACACGCGTCTTTTCCGTCTACGCCCTTTTGCCCATGGCCGCCGCGGCCTGCTTCGCTGGCTATGCCATATCGACCCGCTTTTTGTCCGCAGGCGAAAGCCCATGGACGTCTTTTTTATATACTGCGCTCATCGGCACGGTGGTCAGCTGCGCCTTTGTGCCCTTTCTTTGGAGCACGCCTAACCTCTTTCACGGGGCGCTGATGCTTGGCATGGGGGCGCTTGGCGGTCTGGGGCACTACTGTCTTATCCGGGCGTTCACTACGGCAGAGGCGAGCTTTCTTGCGCCATTTTCCTATGTTGCGCTGGTCTTCAACACTACCTGGGGGGTCTTATTTTTCACAGAAGTCCCTGACGCCGCGACTGTTGCGGGTGCGGTGACCATTGTCGCCGCGGGCGTGTACGTTTGGTACCGGGAAACCTTCGCCCGCAGCCCAGCCCGGACTGCGACCTGACGACCGCGGCGCCTGCAGCTAGGCCGGCGACGGGCGTCCCCTTCTTTTCTGTCCAAATGCTCAAATTCTGATCGCGCATCCGTACACGCCACCGGCGACGGGAACGCAGGCTCAAAGGTTGAGCGTCACACCGCGGCGTCCTGCCAGATCGGTGATGTACTGCCAAGCCACCCGGCCCGACCGGTTGCCGCGTGTGACCTGCCACTCCAGAGCCGCAGCCCGCACCTTATCGTCATAGGCGATGCCCGCCGCGGCGCAGTAGCCCGACACCATGGCCAGAAAATCATCCTGGTCACAGGCATGAAATCCAAGCCAAAGGCCAAACCGGTCGGAAAGCGACACCTTTTCTTCCACCGCTTCGCCTGGGTTGATGGCACTGCTGCGTTCGTTTTCGATCATATCCCGCGGCATCAGATGGCGGCGGTTCGATGTAGCGTAAAGCACCACATTGTCAGGCCGCCCCTCGACCCCCCCGTCAAGCACGGCCTTCAGAGTCTTGTAGTGAGCATCATCCCCGCTAAAGGAAAGATCATCGCAAAAGAGCACAATCCGGTGTCCAGGCGCGGCGCGCAGGTGGGCCATCAGGCGCCCTAGACTAGGCAAGTCCTCGCGCAGGATCTCAATCAGTTTTAGCGTTGCAACGTCGGCCGCCACTGCCCCATGAGCAGCCTTGACCAGCGACGATTTCCCCATACCCCGCGCGCCCCAAAGAAGCGCGTTGTTTGCAGGAAAGCCTGACGCGAACTGCCGCGTGTTGGCCAAAAGCGTGTCCCGTGACCGGTCAATGCCCACCAAAAGCTCGACCGGCACTCGATTTACCTGGGCCACAGGCTCCAGCCTGTCGGGTTCGGTCCGCCAGACAAACGCAGGTGCCCCGTCCCAATAGGGCAAGGGCGCCGGAGCCGGGGCCAACCTTTCCAAGGCATCGGCAATCCGGCTAAGCCGGTCGTTCATTTCTCGGGCATCTCTTCG
>JBCCMR010000256.1:0-4729 GCA_039026255.1 Pseudomonadota bacterium | reverse complement strand
GGTTAAGCGTGTCGCCCACCGTATCCCCCAGCGCCGACCCCTTAGAGCAGAGCCGCCCGTGGTTGGCCGGGTGTTCCGGGTCGCCGCGCACCAAAAGCCCGCCTGCGCCTGTGGGTGTCAAAAGCACGCCGCAGCCTACGCCGCAATAGGGGCAGGTGGACCGCTGGGCCGCCGGAAGGGGGGTGCCATCCATCACGCGGCCAGGCTGCACCGGCTTAGCGCCGCGGCCTCTGCCCCGGATGCGGGACCGGCGGCGGGCCCAAAGATAAGCGTGTCGCGCTGGGCGCTGACGTTTGCGCCCGTCTCGATCAGGTCCGCAAACCAGGCGCTGTCGGCGGTGTCGCCGTACATCACCGCCCCGATCAGCCGCCCGTTTTCGAGAACCAGGCGCCGGTAGCTCCCCGCCGCGGGATCGCGCAGAAAGATGTTTTCGCGCCCTGGACCGTCGGCGAAATCGCCCGCCGAAAACAGATCGCAGCCTGTGACCTTGAGCTTTGTGGAAAGGCTCTTTTGCTGAAAGGTAGCGGCGCGCCCCATCAGCGTTTGGGCGGCCACGGCCGCCTGGTCATAAAGCGGCGCCACAAGCCCGAAGAGGCTGCCGCGGTGCTGCACGCATTCGCCCAGGGCCAGCACGCGGGCGTCAGAACTGCGCATCTGGTCGTCCACCAGGATTGCCCGGTCCACGGTCAGCCCCGCTCCCTGCGCCAGTGCCACCGCCGGGCGGATGCCCACGGCCATCACCAAAAGATCGCAGGGCAGGGTGCGGCCGTCTTCCAGGGCAAGCCCCGTGACGCGCCCGCTCTGGCCCAGGATACGCTTCGACTGGGCGTCGCAATGGATTTCGATGCCGCGCGCGCCCAGGGACGCGGCCAAAAGGCCCGCGGCTTCGGCGTCAAGCTGCCGCTCCATCAGGTGACCCATCAGGTGGACCACGCTGACCCGGACGCCGCGCAGCGCCATGCCCGCCGCCGCCTCAAGCCCTAGAAGGCCGCCGCCGATGACCACAGCGCGCGCGCCTTCGGGCAGCGCCATCATAGCTTCGGTATCTTCCCGGTCTCGGTAGGCGATCACCCCCTTTAAGTCGTGCCCGGGCAGGGGGATCATGACCGGGTTTGACCCGGTGGCGATCACCAGGCGGTCATAAGTGCGCGCGCCAAAGGCGCCGGTGACCTGGCGCGTGTCCCGGTCAATCCCGGTCACGGGATGGCCAAAAAGCGTCTCAATCCCCCGCGCGGCGTACCAGGCGTCATCGTGGGTGACGATGTCGGCAAAGCCCTTTTCCCCCGCCAGGACCGGCGACAGCATCAGCCGGTTGTAGGTCCCGCGCGGCTCCGCGTTGATAAGGGTGATATCGAAATCGGCCTCCGCCGCCGTCAGATGCTCCAGCATACGGCCCGCGGCCATGCCGGCGCCGATAACCACCAGTTTGGGGCGTGTCACGACAGTTACTCCGCCGCGACCGCCGGTTTTTCGGGCGGGGTTTCCGTGTTGGTTTCGGCCTTCGGCTTTGGGGTGGCGCCGTGTTCGTATTCCTCAAGGAAATCGAGCACCTCTTGCCGGTAGGTGTAGTAATCGGGATGCTCCAAAAGCGCCTTTCGGGTGCGCGGGCGGGGCAGGTCCACGTGAGTGATTTTTCCAATGGTGGCCCGCGGCCCGTTGGTCATCATCACCACCCGGTCGGCCAAGAGTATCGCCTCATCCACATCATGGGTCACGCAGATAGCGGTCACTTTGGTGCGCGACCACACCTCCATGAGCACTTCTTGAAGCTCCCACCGGGTGAGGCTGTCGAGCATCCCGAAAGGTTCGTCGAGAAGCAGAAGTTTTGGGCTTAGCGCGAAGGCTCGTGCGATCCCGACCCGATGCTGCATCCCGTTTGAAAGGTCGGTGGCGGGTTTGTCCATGGCGTCTGCCAGGCCCACCCGTTCCAGGTAGTATTCCACCACGTCGCGCCGTTCGGCGCGGCTCGCTTTGGGGTAGACCTTGTCCACGCCGACGGCAACGTTTTCCTTGGCGCTGAGCCACGGAAAAAGCGACGGCGCTTGAAAGACAACGGCCCGTTCCGGATCCGCTTCGACCACCTCTTTGCCGTCGAGGATAATGCCGCCCTTCGATATCTCGTTGAGGCCCGCGACCATAGTCAGCGCTGTGGACTTGCCGCAGCCCGAGTGGCCAATCAGCGAGATGAATTCGCCCTTCCTGAGCCGCAGGTCGAAGTCTTCGACCACTGTCAGCGGGCCCTTAGGAGTGGGGTAGATTTTGTGGACCTTGGAAAATTCCAAGTAGCGGTCTTCGTTTTTGGTCTTGGCGGCGGTGGCCACGGCGCTGGGTACCCGGTGAATGGGGGTGACATCCGGCAGCGTGCGGCTGCCTTCGACCTTGGCCTCGATGCCCACGTCCATCAGGTACTTTGTGATGTCCGCGCGCAGGCGTTTGAAGCCCGCGTGGTGGTTCATAGCGCTGCGTTCGCGGGGGCGGGGGATGTCCACGCGAAATTCAGTGCCGAGCGTGCCATCGGGGTTGAGCGCAATAATCCGGTCCGCAAGCACAATCGCTTCGTCCACATCGTTGGTGATCAGCACGCAGGTCTTGCGCTCCGCGTCCCAGATCGCTTCGATTTCGCTGGCGAGGTTGGCGCGGGTCAGCGCGTCCAGGGCCGAGAGCGGCTCATCGAGCAATAACACTTCTGGGCTCATGGCCAGGGCGCGGGCCACGTTGACCCGCTGGCGCATGCCGCCAGACAATTCCGCCGGGCGCCGCGCAGCGGCGTGCGACAGGCCCACCATATCCACGTAGCGGGCGACCTTGGCGGCCCGGTCCGCGCGGCTGAGCTTGGGGAAGACCGTATCCACGGCCAGCCCAACGTTGCCTGACACCGTCAACCAGGGCATCAGTGAATAGGATTGGAAGATCACCCCCCGCTCTGGCCCGGGTCCGGTGATCGGCGCGCCCTTGAAGGTGGCCGTGCCCCGGGTTGGGGTTTCAAGCCCGGCCAACAGATTAATGAGCGTCGTCTTGCCGGTGCCCGAGAAACCCAAAAGCACCAGAAACTCCCCTTCCTCCACGCTCAGGTCGATGGAGCGGAGTACGTCCGTGCGCACGGTTCCTTCGCCGAAGCTTTTCGAGACGTCTTTGAGGTCAAGAATACCCATGGCGATCACCGGTTGTTCGTGAAGGTAAAGAGCGATTGGATGGCGTACATCAGGCGATCCAGCAGGAACCCGATGATCCCGATGGTGAAGACAGCCACCATGATCTTGGCCAGCGATTGGCTCGACCCGTTCTGGAATTCGTCCCAGACGAATTTGCCCAAGCCTGGGTTCTGCGCCAGCATTTCGGCGGCAATCAGCACCATCCAACCCACGCCGAGCGACAGCCGCAGGCCGGTGAAGATCAGCGGCAGCGCCGAAGGGAGCACCAGCTTGGTGATTTTGGTCCAGGTGCTCATCTTCAGGACCTTCGAGACGTTCACCAGGTCTTTGTCGATGGAACTGACGCCGAGCGACGTGTTTATAAGCGTGGGCCAGAGCGAACAGAGCGTCACCGTGATTGCCGAGTTCAGAAAGGACTTAGCGAACCAACCGTCGTTGGTGACATAGACCGCCGAGACGACCATGGTCACAATGGGCAGCCAAGCGAGCGGTGACACCGGTTTGAAGATCTGGATGATCGGGTTCAGGGCGGCATTGGCTGTGGGGCTCAGCCCCGCGGCGATGCCCAGCGGAATGGCGATGACCGAGGCGATCAAAAAGCCGAAAAAAACCGTTTTAATCGAGGTCCAGATCTGAGCGTAGTAGCTGGGCGCGCCGGTGTAAGCGCGTTCGACTGGTTCACGCCCGGCGGCGACGCGGCGTTCATTCAGCTGCGCCACCTGGGCTTCGAATTTGGCACGGCTTTGGGCCTTCGCTTGGGCGTCCTCGTGCAGGTTGACGGCCTGTTCCCAGACCTGCCCGGGTCCTGGTACGGCGCCAAGCGATGTCTGCACAGTTGGGGCAAGGGTCCCCCAAAGCAACAGAAACGCCATGATGGCCAGGATCGGCACCCCAAGAAGGCGCCATATTTCAGAGGCTTGCGCCCGCGGATTATCGCCTGCGGCGGCTTTCAAAATGGGGGTTAGCCAACTAAGTCCCAGCACCTGAAACCACTTGTCAGCGGCGTTAATCTTAGTGAACAGCCGCTCCTTGCGGGCCTCGCGGGCGGCCTCGGGGCTCAGGCTCTCTTGGTCGATGGCGGTCATGGGTCAGTCCTCGCAGGGGGATGTTCTTGGCGACAGGTTTCGGGCCACGCGGTTGGCCGCGTCTGCCCGGGAAAGCGGGCGCGCCCGGATAGGGTGGACCGGGCGCGCAGGGATTAATGGGTTAGCCTTCGACCTCGTTGCCGACCACGGTTTGGCCAGACTTCAGGCCGATGGGCAGGCTCTCCAGGTAGGCGTTAGGGGAACGCCCGTCGTAGGGGATACCGTCGATGATGTCGGTGGCGGGGGTTGGCGCCTTGAAGCCGTCGCTCTCCCAGGGGAAGTCAGCTTCGTTTGCCAGGCCCTGGTCCACCAGAAGCCGCGCAGCCTCCAGGTAGATGTCCGGACGGTAGACGCTTTTGGCTACGTCAAAGTACCACTGGTCGTCTTTGGTGTCCGCGATCTGCCCCCAGCGGCGCATCTGGGTCAAATACCAGATGGCGTCCGAATAGTAGGGGTAGGTGGCGTTGTAACGGAAGAAGACGTTGAAGTCGG
>JBCCMR010000255.1:0-4743 GCA_039026255.1 Pseudomonadota bacterium | reverse complement strand
GCGTTTTGCACCCTGGCTCGCGATCACGGGCGCCTGGGACTAAAGGCTGCCCTCGCGCCGGCGATCCACTACGCCCGCGCAGGCGTTCCCGTCGGCCCGCGCACGGCGTTCGACTGGGGCCTTGCGGCGCAGAATCTGTCTGGGGCCGCGCGGGACCACTACCTGTTAGACGGCGGCGCTCCTGCCCCAGGGCAGATATTTCGCCACGACCTGCAAGCGCAGGTTCTGGAGCGAGTGGCGCTAGAAGGGCGGGCGGGGTTCTACGAAGGCGAGGTAGCCGAAGACATGGTCGCTAGCCTGCGCGCCCTGGGCGGCAGCCACACACTCAATGATTTTGCAGCCACTGCATGCACCTGGGACACGCCCATTGCCGGGTCGTACAAAGGTGTGGATCTCTTGGAACATCCACCCAACGGCCAGGGGGCCACGGCAATCCTTTTGGCCGGTATCTTAAGCCATTTTGACCTGCCTGCCATGGGCCCGATCAGCCTGCAACGGGCCCATATCGAAGCGGAAGCAACCAAACTCGCCTACGATGCGCGCGACCGGTTTATCGCAGACATGGATTACATAACCCGGCTAGACCACATGCTTGACCCGGCGACGGCGGCGGGTCTGGCTGCGTTGATCGATCCCAACCGGGTGATGCTGGACCCGCGTAATGCGTCAGGGGCCGTGCACAAAGACACGGTCTACCTGACTGTGGTGGATAAGGATCTCTGCGCCGTGTCGATGATCTATTCCGTGTTCCATTCCTTCGGCGCGGGGCTCGCATCGTCGAAATTTGGAATCAATTTCCAAAATCGCGGTGCTGGTTTTACCCTGGAGGCGGGGCACCCGAACGAGGCGGGGCCGGGCAAACGGCCGATGCACACGATCATCCCAGCCATGCTGCGCGATGGCGGGCGCGTGACGATGCCCTTCGGCGTCATGGGCGGGGCCTACCAACCGGCAGGGCACGCCCGGGTGGTGTCGAATATGGTAGATTTCGGCATGGACCCGCAGACCGCGCTTGACGCGCCCCGGGCCTTTGCTGAGCTCGGCCACCTGAAGGTAGAGCGCGGCTATCCGATCGAAGTGCGCAGGGACCTGCAAGAAATGGGGCACCAGGTGGTGATCCCAGACGTGGCCATCGGGGGCGCGCAGGCGATCCGCATCAACCACGACACCGGGGTCTTGGAGGGTGCGTCCGACCCGCGCAAAGACGGTGCGGCCATCGGATACTGAAATTGCGAAGGCTGCCCGCGGCGGCGCGGGCAGGATTTGAGTATTTGGACAAAGAAGAAGCGGGCCTGGCGTGCCCAATTCGCGGTGGGCGTACACTTATGCGGCCCGATAAGGTTCGTTTACAGCGCGTAGCTGCCCGGCGTTACCGCAATTCGGGAACAAGGCGCGCCAGCGTCATCTCAGTTGAATTGCAGTAGATAAGATGATCTGCGGATTTCGCACGGGCCTGCTACCAGGCCGTCTCGAAAAAGGGTCAATTCATCTGGACTTCCAAGGCATATTGGCCGTCGCGAAGCGCGCCAAACATGGCGTGAACTTCCGGGTGGTCGACGGGTTCGCCGCTCATGTCGCGCACCAGGTTTTGTTCAGACACGTAGGCCACGTAGTAACTTGTCTCGTTTTCCGCCAAGAGGTGGTAGAACGGCTGTTCTTTCGAAGGGCGCATGTCCTCGGGGATCGACTGCCACCATTCTTCGGTGTTGTTGAACTCTGGGTCGACATCAAAAATGACGCCGCGGAAGCTGTGGATGCGGTGGCGGACAACGTCGCCCAGGGTGAATTTCGCGTTTGCGCTCAGCATGGCAGCCCCCCTATTCACTGTGCGACGCCGTCGCAGAGACTCAGCCCAGCGGACGGGATGAGCAGGGTTGGGTCTGAGCCATTCACCCCCCGATTGCAAGGGATTTGAGGGAAACAGAGCGTGACCGTTCTTGTAACAGTATTGCAAACCGTGACGCCGGTTTTCCTGTTGGCCCTGATCGGAGTGGTCTGGGTGCGACTGGGGTATGACTATTCGGTGCAGTTTGTGACCCGCATGGCCATGAGCCTGTCGGTGCCCTGTCTGATCTTCACAGCGCTTATGAACACCGAAATTGAGCGCGAGGCGCTTTTAGCAACGGTATGGGCCACAGTCGCGGCCTATGGCGGGGTCACAGCGCTGTTTTGGGGCCTGTGTGCCGCCACGGGTTTATCGATACGCACTTATCTGGCGCCGCTTATCTTTGGCAACACGGGCAATCTTGGACTGCCGCTTGCGTTGTTTGCTTTTGGCGATGCGGGTTTGGGTTACGCTGTGGTGATCTTTGCGCTGATGGGCATCTATTCTTTCACGGTGGGTATCTGGATCGTCTCCGGGGGCGCATCGCTAATGCGGCTTGTGCAAGAGCCTCTGGTGGCGGCAACCGTGCTGGGTCTTGTTTTTATGTGGCAGGGATGGCGCACGCCGCTTTGGGCCACGAACACGCTGACGTTGATCGGGCAGATGGCTATTCCGCTGATGCTGATTACCCTGGGCGTTGCGCTGGCGCGGCTTACGCCGGAACGGCTGATATTTTCAGTGGGCCTGTCGGCGGTAAAGATCGCGGTTTGCGCCGGTGTGGCGTTTGCGGCTGGGACCTATTTTAGCTTGCAGCCCGTGGCGCTTGCAGTGCTTGTGCTTCAGGTTAGTACGCCTGTGGCGGTCACCTCTTACCTTTTGGCAGAGAAATACGGTGCCCAAGCCGAGGAAGTCGCCGGGCTTGTGGTGGTCTCAACACTCCTTTCGGTTGCAACACTGCCGATCACGCTCGCGTTCTTTTTGTGAGTTTTCCTGGCTTTTGCCCGTGATGCGGCTATTCTTGCGCGAAAGCCGTGGCGTAAGATCGCGGCAACGAGGCAACCCTGGGCAAACCCATGAAACGCAGCACTATCCTGATTGTCCTTTTGATTCTGACCGCCTGTTCTGGCGGTCGCAGCGACCCGCCGAAAAATTTGGACAACGCCTGTCTTATGCTTAAGGAAAACCGGCGCTGGTCGCGGGACTTAAATCGCGTCGAAAAAACCTGGTCGGTGCCGCGAGAGGTTATCCTAGCCACGATCTACCACGAGAGCCGGTTCGTGGCGAACGCTCGCACGCCGCAGCGGTTTGCCCTGGGCGTTATCCCTATGGGGCGCCAGTCGTCGGCTTACGGGTATTCCCAGGCACTGGATGGCACTTGGGAGTGGTACATGCGGTCGACTGGGAAAAGCCGAGCGAAACGCAACCGCTTCCATGACGCGGTCGACTTTATGGGATGGTACATGGACCAGACCGAAAAACGCACCGGCGTGGCGAAAACGGACGCGTTCAACCAGTACCTGGCCTACCACCAGGGGCACACGGGCTATAATCGTGGCAGCTATCGAGGAAAGGCCTGGCTTATCGAAGTGGCTTCGAAGGTGCGGTCCCGGTCGGCGATGTACGCGGCACAACTGGCGACCTGTCCCCGACGCTGAGTGCTGTCGCGGGAGCAACCGAATGGCTTCCGGGGCGTTCAACATCGGTTTTGGGAAATAAGTTGGGGCGCGTGTCCGGAGTTTTAGACCTTGCCCCCTGTGCCGGCGACCCGCGTTTCTAGGTTCGCCGTAGCGCCGGGATCGGCACCGTCATCCCAGGCATTAGCTTGTCATATCGTCCCAGAAATCCTTCACCTTTTTGAAGAAGTTGCCGGACTCGGGGCTGTTATTTTCGCCAAGCGAAGAAAACTCGCGCAGCAGTTCTTTTTGCCGGGACGTTAGGTTGACCGGGGTTTCCACAGCCAGTTCCAGGAAGAGATCGCCCGCCCCCTGTTGGCGCAGTGCGGGCATACCTTTACCGCGCAGGCGCATTTGTTTGCCTGACTGGCTGCCTGCGGGCACTTTTACGCGACTTTTGCCGCCGTCGATGTTAGGTACTTCGATTTCCCCGCCGAGGGCGGCCGAAGTCATTGAAACAGGCACCCGGCAAAACAAGTTTACCCCGTCGCGTTCGAAGATCGGATGGTCGGCAACCGTGATAAAGATATAGAGGTCCCCCGACGGACCGCCACGCAAGCCCGCCTCGCCTTCGCCAGCTAAGCGGATGCGCGTGCCCGTTTCCACCCCGGCAGGGATGTTGATCGACAAAGCGCGGTCGCGCTGCTGGCGGCCCGAGCCTGCGCATGTGCCGCAGGGGTTGGTGATCACCTGACCGCGACCGGCGCAGGTGGGACAGGTTCGTTCGACCGTGAAAAAACCCTGCTGCGCGCGGACCTTGCCCATCCCCGAGCAAGTGGGACACGTTACGGGTTCGCGCCCGCCTTCAGAGCCCGTACCGTTGCAGGTATCGCAGGCCACGGATGAGGTGACCGAAATCGTTTCCTGCTTACCGGCGAAGGCGTCTTCTAGGGTGATCGAGAGGTTATAGCGAAGGTCTGATCCCCGGGTGGCACGGTTGCCGCCGCCCCGGCGTTGGTTGCCCATAAAGTCGCCGAAAAGATCGTCGAAGACATCCGAAAACGCGCTGGCGAAATCGCCTTGGCCGCCGCCACCCGGTCGAAACCCTCCGCCCATGCCGCCCTGTTCGAAAGCAGCGTGGCCAAAGCGGTCGTAGGCCGCTTTCTTTTCGCCATCTTTGAGAACGTCGTAGGCCTCGTTGACCTCTTTGAACTGGTTTTCCGCCTCCGGGTTGTCCTTGTTACGGTCCGGATGCAGTTCCATCGCTTTTTTGCGATAGGCCTTTTTGATTTCGGTATCGCTGGC
>JBCCMR010000254.1:0-4772 GCA_039026255.1 Pseudomonadota bacterium | reverse complement strand
CTCGAGTTGGTCAACCATGGCGTAAATCTGGTCGAGTTCCGCCCGCAGGTGCATCCGATGGCGGTCCGGCAATTTGACTGGGCGCACAAAAGTGCCGCGGCCCGAGTGTTTTTCGATAAGCCCTTCGTCTTCAAGCGCATTCATCGCCTGCACGATAGTCATACGCGCCACGCCCAATTCTTCCGTCAGCGTGCTTAGCGCTGGGAGCTTTGTGCCTGCAGGCAGGTCGCCTGACAATATCTGATGGCGTAAGACCTCAGCCACCTCCGCATGAAGCGGCACTGCCTGGCGTCTCATGGCCTGAAGATTCATATTGACAATCTCCCCCACCTGATAGGTACAAAGTTCCATACCTATGTACTTTAACATGGCCGCCCGATGAAAGCGAACCACAATCTGCAAGAGCTTACGAAGATCGCGACGCGGCTGCGGCTTCATGTGGTAGATATGGTGGCGCCATCGGGTCAGGGATACGTGCAACAGGGGCTAGGTGCCGCCGATATCTTTACCGCACTCTACTTTGCAGAAACAAAGCTTGATCCGGCGCGGCCTAATTGGCCCGATCGGGATCGGGTGTTTCTAACCACCGCGCACAACACGGCGATTTTCTACGCGACTTTGGCGGAGCGAGGTTTTTTCCCGGTGGCAGACTTACGCAGCTACGTCACCGATGGCTCTCCGCTTGAGATCAACTCGTGCGAGCGCCTGGGCCCATTTGTAGAAGCCACCTGCGGGTCACTCGGCCAGGGTCTTTCCGTAGCCATCGGCTGCGCCATATCCGCGAAGCGCCAGGGAAGGCCCAGCCGGTGCTATGTGGTCGTAGGCGACGGCGAAATGCAGGAAGGCCAGATCTGGGAAGCCGCGATGCTTGCGGGAGCGCGGGGGCTCGATAACCTTTGCTTCATAGTAGACTACAACTTTGTGCAGTCTGAGGGGCCCATGGACCTGGTCATGTCACTGGAGCCTATTATGGACAAGATGGCCGCTTTCGGCTTTGCCTGCCAGGAAGTCGACGGAAACGATATCGCCGCGCTTTTGGGCGCTTTTGATCGGGCTCGGAACACCCAGGGAAAGCCCAGCTTCATCAAGGCAAACACGGTCATGGGCAAAGGGGTGACATCGCTCGAGGGGCTGATGTTTCACCAGCTCCGCTTCCCGCCTGAGGTCGCCGAAAGCGCCCGGGCCGAGCTAGGGGCTCAGCTTTGACGGTGCCCCTGGCGGTCATCACGGGCGCCGCAGGCGGCATCGGGCGCGCCATAGCCACCCGGCTTTCGGCGGACGGCTGGCGGCTTCATCTAATTGACGTGCGCGAAGACGGCCTGGGCGAATTCCCAGCTGCAACCCGATCCATCAGCCCGCTTGATACGCCCGAAGCCTGCCGCGCCGCTCTGCCTAAGGGGCCGATAACCGCCCTGGTTCATATGGCGGGCATCTTTGTGCCGGACCAATTTCCACCCAACGACCGTGGTATCTACGACGCCGTTTTCAGCGCCAACGCCACAAACGCCTATGACCTGACCGCCGCTGCCGCGCCGCAGATCACCGATGGCGGGCGCATCGTGCTTGCATCGTCGCTGGCGTTCAATCGGGGGGCCAAGGATTACGTGGCCTACACCATGGCCAAGGGCGCCATCGCGGGCCTGGCGCGGGCACTGGCCCGGCGCCTAGGACCGCGCGGGATCACGGTGAATGCTGTCGCACCAGGGATTATCGAGACGCCGATGACGGATGATTTGGTGGCACACCGGGGCCGCGCCAAGGTGGAGGCCGAGATCCCCCTTGGCCGCCTGGGCCAGCCCGAAGACGTGGCCGGGCTCGTCCGCTTTTTGATCGGACCAGACGCCGCCTACATCACAGGACAGTTAATCAACGTTGACGGGGGCATCGTAAATGGCTGAGACGCTCACCCAACTTGAGGCCGCCGATTTCATCAACCGGTCTTTCAAACCCCTGCCCCGAGCCTACGGCGACGCGCTGGTAGAGGCCGCGAACAAGGACACGCGGATCGTAGCGCTGTGCGCAGACCTGGTAACGCCCACCGAAACGGACCGGTTTCGCGATGAACTGCCGGACCGGTTCCACAATGTGGGCATCGCCGAGGCCAATATGATTGGCATGGCTGGCGGCATGGCGCGGTCGGGTGAAATCCCGTTTTGCCATTCCTTCTGTGCGTTCATCACTAAACGCGTGCTCGACCAAATCACAATGCAGGCTGCCTATCCCAACTTACCCGTAAAGATGGTGGGGTTCCTGCCCGGGGTGGCGACGCTTTTGGGCGTGTCCCACCAAGCGATTGAAGATGTCGCGGCCCTGCGCGCGGTGCCAAACATGGCGATCTTTGAGCCATCAGGCCCCGAATACCATGCGGCCATGGTCGATATGGCGCTGGCCTGGGACGGTCCCGCTTACCTGCGCATGAAACGCCCAGAAACAACACCGCCGCCCTTCACGGCCCAGCCGCTCACCATTGGCAAGGGCGTAGTGCGACGTCCGGGTGGGGACATGACAATCATTGCAGCCGGGCTTTGCGTGGCTGAAGCGCTGGGGGCCGCGGAGTCGCTGGCCACCGAGGGCGTGGCAGCGCGGGTTATCGACATGCCCAGCCTCAAGCCTATCGATGCGGAACTGATCCTGGCGTGCGCCGTGGAAACCGGCGCCGTCGTCACCGCCGAAAACCATAGCGTAATCGGCGGGCTTGGGTCCGCCGTGGCCGAGGTTTTGATGGACGAAGGCGTCGGGTTGCCGTTCCGGCGGGTGGGAGTCCAAGACCGCTTTTGCGAAGGGGGCACCACCCCCTATCTGATGAAAAAACTCGGCCTCGACGCGTCCGCAATTGCGAATGCTGCGCGCGCGGTCATGAAAAAGAAAGGCTAGGCGATGGGCTACCGCTACGAATTTGGGGCGGGCTCGGACGTTTTTGAGACCGTAAACCCGGCCGATCCCAGTGAAAAGATCGGCCGTTACGGGATTATGGATCCGAGCGAATTAGGCGCCGTAATAGAACGCGCTAACGCAGCCCAGGCCGCCTGGGCGCGAGTGCCGGGGCTTGAGCGGGCCGCTCGGCTCAACGCATTCATCGACGCAGTCGAAGCGCGTGTAGAGGATCTGGCCCAAGCGGGCACGCTTGAACAGGGCAAACCCTTGAAGGAGTCGAAAGGTGAAACCCTGAAATCATGCGCCGAGGGGCGCTTTTCGGTGGGCGAAGCTGCACGCATGGGCGCCATGGCCATCGCGTCAGGTCGCGCCAACTACGCCAACCAGATCTTGCGTCGCCCACGCGGGGTAATCTTTTGCATCAGCCCGTGGAATTTCCCGGTGTCGACGCCGATGCGCAAAATCTGCCCGGCGCTCGCTTTTGGCAACGCCGTGGTTATGAAGCCATCGCAGTTTACCCCGGCGGCCAATTTTATGCTGGCTAAGATTGCCGAGGATTTTTTCCCGGACCATCTAATCCAAGTGGCCATGGTATCGGGCCGCGCCGCAAGCGAAGTGGTGGCTAAAGGCGCTTTGCACGGGGTCAGCTTCACCGGATCGGTGCCCACCGGCAAACTGGTCTACGCCGCAGCAGCACAAAACCTGATCCCGGTGCAGCTTGAACTGGGCGGCAAAAATGGCGCTATCCTTAATGATGCAGAAGACCTGGATGCCGCGGTCACCCAAATCATGGGCGCCGCTTTCATGACATCGGGCCAACGCTGCACCGCCATCAGCCGGGTTTTGGTGGAAAAATCCATAGCGGCAGAGGCGAAAGACATTCTCGTGGCTAAGGCGTCGGCCATGAAGTTGGGTCCAGGGCTCGACCCGGAAACCGACATGGGACCACTGTGCAACCGCCCCCATTGGGACGATGTTTGTGCGGTCACGGCCAAGGCCGTGGCCGAAGGCGCGACACCCCTGACCGGCGCCAGCGCCCCCGGGGCACCAGAGGACGGGCTTTACTACACGCCTACGATCCTGGGGGACGTGGCGCACGGGTCGATCGCAGGCCAGCACGAAATCTTCGGTCCGGTCCTTTCTGTCTTACAATACGACACTTTTGATGAGGCGATGGCGATGCTCAATGGCACTGAATTTGGGCTGACGTCGTCGCTTTTTTCAAACCGAAACGATCTCATCCAACGGTTTTTGACAGAAAGTCAGAACGGCATGATCCACGTCAACCACGGAACTGTGCCCGACAACAACATGCCCTTTGGCGGGGTGAAGCATTCGGGGGTAGGCGCCTATTCCGTTGGGCCCACGGCAGTGAACTTCTACACCTCTGAACACGCGGCCTACGTCGCCTGGTAACGTGCAATTCCAAGACCGCATAACGCTTCAAAATATTGAAGTTTACGCGATCCGGGCGCGGGGCGGCATATCGCCAAAAATGGCGCTCGGCACGATGCCCACGCGCCCAGCGCTTTTGGTGCGCATCGCCGACCGGTCTGGCGCTTTTGGCTGGGGGGAGGTTTGGGCCAACTTCCCGCCGCGCGCCAACCTCCACAAGGCGCATATCATCGAAGACGTGGTCGCCGCGCACCTGCGGGATTTCAAATTCACGGACCCGCGCGAGGTAAGCGATGCCTTGCGGGCAAAACTGTCGGTGTTTTTCTTACATGTGGGGCAAACGCAGGTCTTTGAGCATATCCTAGCGGGCATCGACACCGCCCTTTGGGACTTGGCGTTGCGCCACGCGGGCGTTTCGTTTGCTCAATTTGCAGGGCTGGCTGACCCTTCGGCACAGTCTTACGCCACCTCAATCAACGCCGGGTCAGGTCCTCGGCGTTGAT
>JBCCMR010000253.1:0-4778 GCA_039026255.1 Pseudomonadota bacterium | reverse complement strand
TGACCGAGGCGTCAGCCACGAAGAGGTTATCGACACCTTTGACCGCCATTGTTGCCGGGTCAACAACGGCGTCGTCGTCGGCGCCCATCCGTGCGGTGCCCACCGGGTGGTAAATGCTTTCGGCAGTGGCGCGCACGTAGGCGTCCAAGTCCGCGTCGGTTGTCAAATCAGCGCCCGGGCGCAGTTCGGTACCGGTGATGTTGGCCAGGGACGGCTGGCGGCAGAGGTCCCGCAATAGCTTCAATCCCTCGCGCATCATGCGCCGGTCCTTGTCGGTCGCCAGATAATTCGGGTCGATAAGCGGTGCCTTCGCCGGGTCCGACGACGCAAGCGTGAGGCGTCCGCGGCTTTCTGGCCGCGTCTGTGTCGTGTCAATAGCAAAGCCATGGCCCCGGTCGTCGGCGGTGGCCCCGTCGAAGGCCAGCGCATTGATAAAATGCAGTTGCGTGTCACAGGCGGGCTCGGACGGGTCGAGCGTAACAAACGCCCCAGCTTCCAACCCCTGCTGACGTCCCGCCCCCTGGCCGGTGACGATGTATTGCAGACCCGCAAAGTACCGGTTGGGCGACTTCGCGTACCGCCAAAGCGACAACGGCTCGGTCATGCGGTGTTTCACCTTAACCTCCAGGTGGTCGTGAAGGTTGGCGCCCACGCCCGGGCGGTTCGCCACCACCGGGATGCCCTTGGCGCTCAGCTGGTCGGCTGGGCCCACCCCGGACAGCAAAAGCAGGTGCGGTGTGCCGATGGCGCCCGCGGCCAGGATCACCTGGGCCGCCCGGATGTCCCCGGCGCCCTGGGTGCGCACACCAACCGCCTGTATCCCGTCCCAGATCAGCCCCGTAGCGCGCGCACCGGGTAGCACCGTCAGGTTCGCGCGAGCCATGGCTGGTTTCAAAAAGGCGTCGGCGGCGCTCCACCGGCGCCCGCCTTTGATGTTGAGCTGAAACGGCCCGAAGCCCGTCTGTTCGGCCCCGTTGAGGTCCTCACTTCGCGGATAGCCAAGCTCTACCCCCGCATTGATAAACGCCTCATAGGCAGCGTTACCCGACGCAGGGTTCGACACATGAAGCGGCCCGCCCGAGCCGTGGTAGGGCCCTGCGCCAAGCTCATTATCCTCCACTGCTATAAAGTGGGGCAGCACATCGGCGTAACCCCACCCAGGGCAGCCCTGGTCCGCCCAATTGTCAAAATCCCAGGCGTTTCCGCGAATATATACCAGCGCGTTAATGGACGACGACCCGCCCAGCGTCATGCCGCGCGGGGTCGTTAAGCGGCGGTTGTTCAGGTAGGCCTGGGGCGTTGTCCAGAAGTGCCAGTTGAACCGCGGCGACCCGATGGCCTTAGCCACCGCTGCGGGCATCCGAATAAAGATGTGGTCGTCTTTGGGGCCTGCTTCGATGACGGTCACGCGCCGGGCGCTGTCGCGGCTCAGCCGGTCAGCCAAGGCGCAGCCAGCCGAGCCAGCGCCGATGATTAGGATATCTGTTTCGACGCCGCTCACTCTAAAAGCTCGCGCAGGGCCTGGTCGATGACGGCGGTGTCCTCGGCCACGCGCCCGCCGCCCGCGTAGTGGCCCCAGACGCTGTCGATGACGCGCAGTTCAGCGTTGGGCATCAGGTCGACTTCGGCGGCGTTGTCGGCGACCGGAAAGTATAGGTCTGTGCGCCCGGGCAAGATAATCGAGCGGGCGCTAATCGCCCCGTAGGCCGCCGCATGGTCACCCCCATAGATCGGGTTATCTGCCAAATCGCACGCCTGCCAAGTGGCGATCAGCGATAGCATATCGTTCGCATCGCGCCCAAAATAGATGCCGTCCCAGTTACCTTTCAGATAATCTTCCAGGGTTGCAAACCCCTGGGTTTCCCAAAGCCGGGCGCGGTACCATTCTTGACTCAGAGCCCAGCCTGCCCAGGTGCGCCCCTTCGCGGTCAAGCCGCGCCAGGGCTGTTCGCTGTAATAGCCGTTTTGCCAGGCAGGATCGGTGATAATGCCCTGTTTCACGCCCTCTAAAAACACGTGGGTGTGGGGTGCCGTGGTGCCCTGGCCGCAAAAGCACGACATGGCCGCCACCCGATCCGGGAAGGCCGATGCCCACTGGAACGCCTGCTGGCCGCCCATGGACCAGCCGCAAACGAGCCGCACCGCCTCGATGCCGAACACCTCACGCAGGAGCCGTTCCTGCAGCATCACGTTGTCCCATTGGGTGACTAGGGGAAAGTCAGGTCCGCCCATGGGTCTGGGCGTATTCGACGGCGATGACGACAGGCCAGAGCCCAGCATGTTTATACATACGATAAAATAGTGCGCGGGATCGAGCGCCTTGCCGGGGCCAATCAGGTACACCTGATCCGCGTGGGTACCCGCATACCGCGACGGGAAAACTACAACGTTGTCCTTTGCCGCGTTGAGCGTGCCGTGGGTCTTATAGGCCACACGACAGTCTGGCAGGGTAATTCCGCATTTCAGCGGCACCCGACCTGCGTCGAAGATGTCGTAGTTTGGATCGCTGTCCATACCGACGCCTTTACCCGAAAGTTTGTGGTTTGACTTTCCACTCCGGCACCCTCCGGAGCAACAAAAATTTTCACACTGCGAAATATTTATTCACCTCAGGCACGAAAATCAGGGCCAGTCGGACGCAATCGGTGCTGTCCTATCTGCGCAAAATCCCTTTGCCTGCCCCCTGAACACCGGTGACCGTCACGCAGGCAACTGCGGAACTTGACCCCCGACAATGGCGTAAATAATTCCTCTCAGTAATATCTTTTTCTAGACAGGGGTCGTTAGATTTGGTGCAGTCCCAGGACCAGAGCACGCTGAGGGTAGGCAAAATGGACATCACCGAATTCGTGGAAGCGCCAGGTCGCGACGAAAAGATCAAAGAAGTGCGGGAGATGATCGACCGCTTAGGAATTGAATATCTTTACCTTCAGTTCGTTTCGGTCACCGGCAAGGTTATGGGCAAAGGCATCCCCGCCGATCATTGGGAAAGCATCGCGCAAAAGGGCTTTCAGCTCGTGTACGGCGCCACGGTCAACCTATTTACGGACCGGGCGGGCAACTACCTAGGCTATGGCCCCGAGGCGGCAGAACTCGTTGGCATCCCCGAACCTGAAACCTTCATGCAACTGCCATGGGCGCCGACGATCGGGCGCTTTTTTTGCACGCTTTTCCGCAACCGCGAGGAAAAACAGGACCCCGGCGCGTTCCTGACCGCTGACTGCCGGGGCAACCTGCGCCGCATGCATGCCGCGTTCGAGAAAAAACACGGGCTACAGCTGCGCATGGGCACCGAGCCTGAAATGATGTGGCTCAAATTCGACGAAAACGGCAAGCCCAAGGACGGCTTCTCGAAGCCCTACTGCTACCACATCGACCAGTTCGAGAGCCTGCGGCCGGTGTCGATGCAGGTGATCCGTTACGCCCGCATGATGGGGCTCGACATGATCCAGGGCGACCACGAAGACGCCCCGGGCCAATTGGAGCTGAACTGGACCTTCGACGACGTGATGCGCAACGCGGACCGTTTGACGACCTACCGCCAGATCTGCGCCCAGGTGGCGCGGGAACACGGGATCTTTGCGTGCTTCATGACCAAGCCCTTCATGGGCGTGTCAGCGTCAGGCTGCCACCACAACATGTCCCTTTGGACCGCAGGGGAAGACAAATTCAAAAAGGTCGGCGCCGACCCCGACGCCATGCCGGGCATGATGGAAAACTACATGTACGTATCCGGCGGCGATAACACCTTCATGCCCGACGGCGATGACCCGCAGATGCCCGGGGCCACGGGGCTGAAGGCCATCGGCGGGGTGGTGACGCACCTTCAAGCACTCACCGCCATCGGCGCGTCCACGGTCAATTCCTACCGGCGGCTGTGGGATACGGGCTTCTGGGCGCCGGTCTTCGCCGACTGGGGCTTCCAGAACCGCACCACGGGCCTGCGCGTGTCGGCGCCGGGTCGTTTTGAATACCGGTCAGTCGATTCGATGGTGAACCCTTATCTGATGGGCACGACGCTTTTGGCGGCAATGGATGACGGGCTCGACAACAGTCTCGATCCTGGCGCACCCGAAGAGCGCAACATCTACGAGGCCATGGCCGAGGGCAAAGAAGTCAAAAAACTGCCGATGTCCCTGGGCGAAGCGCTTGACCATCTTGCGGGCAGCGAAGTCGTTAAACGCGGCCTGCCGGGCGAAATGTACCGGCTCTACGACGAATATAAGCGTGATGAGTTCGCCCGCTTTATGTCCACCGTGACCGACTGGGACAACGACACCTATATGGAGTGTCTGCCCTAGGGGCCTAACCGGCGCGAGCCAGGCGCGGGAGTAAACGCCGATGCCAAGTGATACGCTATCGCAAGACACGCTGCCCCTGACCGAGGCGCCGTATCTGGACATCGCGGACCCGGAGTATTCGGTCCGCTCCCCCGAGGTGCGCGCGGCCCGCGACGCAAGCTGGTACGCGCGTACGCCTTACGGTTTGGCTATTCTGCGTCACACGGAAATGGGACAGCTTTTGGTGCACAACTCCTTGCGCCAGGGCAGCCATGCATGGCCCGAACTAAACGGGGTGAGCCACGGGCTTTTCGCGGAATGGTGGGGCAGCACGATCCTGGTGACCGAAGGCGACAGCCATCACCGATTGCGCCGCTTTGTGAACCCGGCGTTTTCGCCCAAGGCCGTGCGCGCCATGATGCCCGAGTTCGAGCGGATCACAAACGACCTGATGGCGGGATTCATGGAACGCGGCACATGCGATTTCATGGCCGAATT
>JBCCMR010000252.1:0-4783 GCA_039026255.1 Pseudomonadota bacterium | reverse complement strand
GGCGGTGTTGCGGTAATCCGCGTGGGCGGCTCCACAGAGGTCGAAGTGAAAGAGCGTAAGGATCGTGTCGATGACGCCCTGAACGCCACGCGCGCGGCCGTGCAGGAGGGTGTGGTCGTCGGCGGTGGCGTCGCACTGGTGCAGGCGGGCAAAGGGCTCGACGGGATGGAAGGGGAAAACTCCGACCAGAACGCCGGCATCGCCATCGTGCGCCGGGCGCTCGAATCGCCGCTGCGCCAGATCGCCGAAAACGCCGGTGTGGACGGCGCTGTCGTGGCAGGCAAAGTGCGCGAAAGCAGCGAAGCCGCTTTCGGCTTTAACGCCCAAACCGAAGAGTACGGCGATATGTTCGCGTTCGGCGTGATCGACCCGGCCAAAGTGGTGCGCACCGCGCTGGAAGATGCGGCCTCTATCGCCGGTCTTCTGATCACCACCGAAGCTATGGTTGCCGACAAGCCTGAAAAGCCAGGTGCTGGTGCCCCGGCGATGCCCGACATGGGCGGCATGGGCGGCATGATGTAAGCCACCCGTTTGCAGCATTGCAAAAGAAGGCCGTCCCCGCCGGGGGCGGCCTTTTTGGTTTCAGGGGTCTTCTTCGTCGCTAGCGGTGTCGCGCGGATCCTTTGGCCAGGGACGGGCCGGTGGGTTTTTAAATTGGGTGGGAAGCGTCTCAAACAGACCGCCCTCTGCCGCGCCCCAACTGCGCATCCAGGGTTTGACCGCGGCGAAGTCTTTTGCCCTTTCCCAGGTGAAATACCCCAACGCGCCCGCGGCGGGGATGGGCGGACAGGGGGATGGATCGCGCAGCAATAGCCCCGCGCGCCCGCCGAACCAATCGCTTTCGCTTTCGGTGACGATATCAACCACATTTACAGAGCCGATGATCGCCCCCCGTACCAGGGCATCGGGCCGGGGGCAGGCCACCCCGTGTCGATCAAGCCTCCAGACACCCCAATCATATTCGTCCTGGGTTAGGCCGGTGGCCGCGTGGACGGCGATACGGCGACAGTCCATATTTCCAGATCGGATCGCGCCTAGCGAACGATTTTCCACATCCTTGCCGCCGTGAATGATTGCCCAAGCCCAGGGTTGGCGCACCGAAAGCGCAATTGGCGGCGGCGTTTGCCGCAGTTCTGTGGCTCTTTTGCGCAATGGCTTACCTTTTTTTGCCCGCAACACCCCGATCTTCACGCAAAAAATCGTTTAAGCGTTCGGCTGCGCGCTGGTACGCTTAACCGATAAAAACCAAAACAGGAGAGGGACAATGATTCGTGCATTGGTTTATGGGCTTGTTGTGGCGCTTACGGGCATTCTGCCCCCTGCGGCGGCCAAGGCAGAAACCTTGGAATGGACCCTTCGCAATAACTATCCCTACATCATCTATGTTAAGTTCTACTCGAAAGATCGCGGGCACGTGTGGCCAAGTCGGTCGCGCAGCTACATTTTCAATGACGGAAACTCTAAGACCGTGCGCCTGTCTTGCCGCCGCGGCGAAAAAATCTGCTTTGGCGGGTTTACTAAGTCCCGCCGTACCTATTGGGGCGTGGGTGAGCAGGGCAACAAAGGCTGCCGGTCATGCTGCCGCTACTGTGGCCAATACTACTCGGCCACCGATGTTCTGAATTGACGCGCCATCACATGCGCCCGCCGTAGGTCGCAAACTTTGGAACAAAAACCCCGGGCCGCTTCGGTCCGGGGTTTTTGTTTCGACAGTTCCGATCAGCCCGGGTGATAGAAGAGGTGATCGCCCACCTGCGCCACACGGCGGAAAGTTCGGGACCACCGCGGCCGCACGGCGTTGGTGTGGTAGTAGAGCGCGCCGTTAGCCGTAGGCGGCAGCCGCCCGGCCAGCATGAGTTGCGCCATCTTAGCTACCCGCTCGTAGGCGCGCTTTTCGCGGAAAACCTCGGGCCGCCCGTCGCATTTATAGCTGAACTGGCAGCCTGGACGCCCGCCAACCCCCTGGCTGATCACAGCACAGACCGTGTTGGGGAAACGCGACGAAATTTTGCGGTTTACGATCACCTCGGCCACGGCTGTGATGCCTTTGAAGCTCTCGCCTCGCGCCTCGAAATAAAGCGCCTCGGTCAAGCAGGCCCATTCGGCCCCACCATCCGCCTTTGGCATCGCGGCAAGTTCTTTGAACGATGTCACGACAGACGTCTCTTTGGCCGCCGCCTCTTTTGGGCGAGTCATGGTGGCGATGCGGGTCAGGATGTTATCGTTCACGCCTGCGATCCGCTTTGCACGATTTGCCCCCAGCGCGATCAGCTGTTTGCGTTCTTGTGCCAGTAGGCGTTCCACCGCCTGGGTTGTGTCTGTATCAGCAGCCGCGAAGCTGCTACCGATTCCCAAAACGGCCGCGAGTACGATAAAAATTGCGCCTGCGCGCGCAAAAGAAGTTGGCAGCATAATCATCTTTTGGTCGCCACGCGGATTTTGCACCCCACATCATGGAACACCGCGAGGCATGCCTCCTCATTATTTGACCGGGCGGTGTTAAACTAGTTTTTCGTAAAAAGACAGGGGTGCGACATTCGCGCCAGACTTAGACCGTGTCGGACGCTTTCGCCGGGTGCCGAGGTGCGCTCTTTTTTACGGCGCGGTCGCGTATGGCGGCCTGGGCAGCGGCAAGCCGTGCCACGGGTGCCCGATAGGGAGAACACGACACGTAATCGAGCCCCAGCGCATGGCAAAAGGCCACCGAAGCCGGGTCACCGCCATGCTCACCGCAGAGCCCCAAGCTGATGTCTGGGCGCGTGTCCCGAGCCCGGGCCACAGCCATCGAGACCAGTTCGGCGACCGCCTCCATGTCGATGGAATGGAAAGGGTCTTCGGGAAATACACCCAGAGCCACGTATTCACGCATAAACCGTCCTGCGTCATCCCGAGACAGCCCGTAGGTCATCTGCGTCAGATCGTTTGTGCCAAAGGACAAAAACTCCGAAAACCGGGCGATCCGCGCGGCTTTGAGCGCGGCGCGGGGAGTTTCGACCATGACACCCACAGAATACGCTATGCTCTGACCGGTTTCCATCTCAACGTCTGACGCCGCCTGTTCCACACGCCGTTTGACCAACTCAACCTCACGGTTGGCGCTGACCAGGGGGATCATGATTTCGGGCGCGACTTTGGCGCCTTTGGTCGCCTGTACCCGTGCGGCTGCTAAAAAGATGGCCCGGGCCTGCATGTCGTAGATACCTGGCACCGTCAGGCCCAGACGCACACCGCGCAGGCCTAGCATGGGGTTGTATTCGCTCAGGTCTTCGGTGCGCTCCAACACTTTCGCAAGCGGTAGGTCCATCGCCTCTGCCAGGGCACGGGTCTCTGCTTTGCTCTTGGGCAAAAACTCATGGAGCGGTGGGTCGAGCAGCCGGATACACACCGGATGGCCCACCATGGTTGAAAAAAGCTCTGCAAAATCGGCCTCTTGCATGGGTAACAGCCGATCCAAGGCTGCGTCCCGGTCCCGGTCGTTGTCGGCAAAAATCATTTCGCGCATGGCCGTCAGACGCCCGGGCTCAAAGAACATGTGTTCCGTGCGGCAGAGGCCGATACCGTCAGTGCGGAAAGTTCGCGCCAGGCGCGCGTCATGGGGGGTGTCCGCATTTGCGCGCACCCCGAGGCGGCGAAATTCGTCAGTCCAGGCCAGGAAGGTATCGAAAGTACCGCTGAGGTCCGGTTCGATCAGCCGCTGCGCGCCCTCAATGACCGACCCGGTGGTCCCATCCAACGTGATCACATCGCCCTCGCCCAATACTGTCCCGCCGGGAAGCGTGACCTGGCGGGAGCGTAGGTCGATGTCCATTTCGCCTGCACCCACGATGCAGGGCAGCCCAAGGCCGCGGGCGATCACAGCCGCGTGGCTGGTGATCCCGCCCCGCTCTGTCAGTATGCCTTTGGCGGAATGCATGCCGCGAATATCTTCGGGCGTGGTTTCGGTGCGCACCAGGATACACGGTTCTTCCCGCGCAGCACTGGCCTGGGCTGCTGCGGCCGAGAACACGATGTGCCCGGACGCAGCACCGGGGCTGGCCGCAATTGCCGTGATCAGCGTGCGGGTTTGCGCCTTTGGATCAATACGCCAATGCAGCATTTCGGTCATGGACCTCGGTGCGACCCGCATTAGCGCGTCAGCGCGGCTGATCAGCCTGTCTTCGGCCAAACAAACGGCAATCTCCACCTCGGCGCGGCCTGAGCGTTCGGCGGGCATAGCGTCTAGCACCCAGACTGCGCCCGACTGCACCGAAAACTGTAGCGCGATTTCGTCGGCCAGGGTGCGCCGGGCCCGCGCAGCCAGGTCGCGGAGGCGCTTGAACACTGCCGGCGCGGTCTCTTCGAGAGCTGGGCCCCTCGGGTCCTGGCCCAAAAAATACTCGCCACCGCGGCCTGAGGCGTGGTCTCGTTCTTGATCGCGTTGGTAGCGCCCGTGGGCGCCAGCTTGTCCGGTAGCAAGGGACACAAACTGCGCCCGTCCAACGCCGGTTTCACCTTGGCCGTGGCCCAGCGCCATATCCTGGACGATCAGCCCAAGTCCTGCATCTGCCGGTGCGCCGCGCGCTTCGCGCAGAATGCGCGCGGTGGTGCCTTCCCAAAGCCGCGCGGTGGCCCTGAGCGCAGCACGCAGTTGCACCGCCGGGTCCTGGGGAAACGGCTCACCGGTTTCGTCAGCGTAAAATTCTAGAAGCTTTTCAGCAAGATGACTGTGGCACAGGCCCTTGGTTGTAAATTCGGCTTCTACAAGCTCTTCCAGGTCGTCTTCGTCTAGCCGCGCGACCTTGAG
>JBCCMR010000251.1:0-4831 GCA_039026255.1 Pseudomonadota bacterium | reverse complement strand
CCTGGGGTGACGCTGACCCTAGCGGCCACGTCGGTTTACCTACTCTTTGCGGGGATCGCGCAGCAGATACTGCCAGAGCGCGCCGCCGCCTAGGCTCTGACGCACTGTTTAAATAAGCAGCCCGTAGGCGCCCTCGTGGCGCAAAAGTGCTACCTTGCAGTCAACGCCGCCTGCCCCTGAAAATCCGCCCAAACTCTGTGCCCCAACCACCCGGTGACAGGGAATGATGATTGGGATGGGGTTGCCCCCGCAGGCTTGGCCGACCGGCTGGGGCGGCGCGTCAAGCTCCCGGGCAATGTCGCCGTATGTGCAAGTCTCACCGAAGGGGATCGCCTGCATTCGCTCACAAACCGCCCGTTGAAAGTCAGACCCATCAACGCGCAGCGGTAGGTCAAATTCGTGCCGATCACCGGCGAAATAGGCTTCGATTTGGGCGATGGCATGGCGCAAAAGATCGCTTCGTGCGCCGCGGTTTTCGCCGGTCCAGGTGACACGGGTGATGGCGCCTGCGTCTTCGTGGATGCTGATGAGCCCCACCGGCGTGCGCACCTGGCCCACGTTTGGACCGCTCACGGCTTTAGCCCTAGGCGTATCGGTCCGCGGGCCTCTCTAGGGTCTACGGAAGCGCCCTTTTGCGTGGCCTCGATGTCCGAAAGGTTGGCGGCCACCTGGCGCACTTGGTTCATCAACGGGCGCCAATTGTTTGGGGCCAGCGTGCGAGCGGCTTCTGACGGGCAAAAGGTCTTGCCCGCCCCACGCCGGTGGGCAAGATCGCGCAGAACTTCGGCGATGGCTCCGGCATCTTGTGCAGCGTCGGGGGCGGCATCGGTGGCATCGCGGGCAGGTTCGGTCATTACATTTCCACCCTAGCCTGCGCGCCCGGCCCAATCACCCCAGCGCCGTGTCGCAGCGCTCGCAGGTCATCGGATTTGCGTAGAGGCCCACATCCGGCAAAACCTTCCAGCAACGCCCGCACTTTTGCCCTTCGGCTTGGGCGAAAGCCACGGCGACGCCGGGGACCTCGGCCAGGGTAAAGGCATCCGCCGGGGCGGGGTCAGCGCTGACAGTCACGCCAGAGACGATGCAGATGTCGGCAAAGTCGAGCGCTGCCAACGTTTCAATTAGGGCGGCGTCGGCGATGTAGACGCGCGGCGCGGCCTCAAGCGAGGAGCCGATGCGTTTTTCGCGGCGTTCGACTTCGATGGCGCCGGTCACCACCCGGCGCACACGGCGCACCGCGTCCCACTTTGCCGCCAGCGCGTCGTCGCGCCAGTCCGCCGGGGTGTCGGCGAAGTCTTGCAGGTGCACGGAGCTGTCTTCGCCCGGGAAGCGGGTCAACCAGACGTCTTCCATGGTGAAGCACAGTATCGGCGCCAGCCAAGTAGTCAGCCGCGCGAAAAGAAGATCCAGCACCGTGCGCGCCGCCCTTCGCCGGGGACTATCGGCCCCGTCGCAGTAAAGCGCGTCCTTGCGGATGTCGAAATAGATCGCTGAGAGGTCCACCGTGCAGAACTGAAAGAGCGCCTGGAAGACCCCCTGGAAGTCGAACCGCCGGTAGCCTTCGCGCACCTGGACGTCGAGTTCCGCCAAGCGGTGGAGCACCCAGCGTTCAAGCTCGGGCATATCGGCGGGCGCCACCCGCTCGGCGTCCGTGAACCCGTCGAGGTTGCCCAACATAAAACGCAGCGTGTTGCGCAGGCGCCGGTAGCTGTCGGCTACACCCTTCAGGATTTCGGGCCCGATGCGGTGGTCATGGACATAGTCCGTTTGCGCCACCCACAACCGCAGGATATCGGCGCCGTACTGTTTGACCACCTCTGCCGGAGCGATAATATTGCCGAGCGATTTCGACATCTTCAGGCCCTTTTCGTCGAGCGTGAAGGCGTGTGTCACCACCGCCCGGTAAGGCGCGCGTCCCAACGTCCCGCACGCCTGCAGCATCGAGGAATGGAACCACCCGCGGTGCTGGTCTGTGCCTTCCAGGTAAACATCGGCGATGCCGTCTTCGGTACCGTCTGCGCGGTCGCGCAGCACAAAGGCGTGGGTTGAGCCGCTGTCGAACCACACGTCGAGAACGTCAAAGACCTGGTCCCAATCTTCGGGGTCATGGTCGTTGCCCAAAAAGCGCGCCTTGGCGCCGTCCGCATACCAGCAATCGGCGCCTTCGGCCTCGAAGGCGCGCACGATGCGGTCGTTCACCGCCGGGTCGTTGAGGATATAGCCGTCGTCGGTGGGCAGCGCCCCGCGGCGGGTGAAACACGTCAAAGGCACCCCCCAGGCGCGCTGACGGCTTAGCACCCAGTCCGGGCGCGCCTCGATCATCGAATAGAGCCGGTTGCGCCCGGTCTTCGGGGTCCAGGACACCAGCTTGTCGATGGAACTGAGCGCCCGCTCGCGGATCGTCGTCCCGTGGGTGTCGTCGCCGCCCACGGCCACGTCGATGGCCGCAAACCACTGGGGCGTGTTGCGATAGATCAGCGGCGCCTTTGACCGCCAGGAATGGGGGTAAGAGTGTTTGATCTTGCCCCGCGCCAAAAGCCCGCCCGCCTCCACAAGCTTGGCGATGACGGCGCCGTTGGCGTCGCCTTCTTTGCCGTTGGGCTTAAGAATGCGCTTGCCGCCAAAGAACGGGAGTTCGGGCCTGTAAGAGCCGTCTTCAAGAACGTTATAGGTGATGACTTCGCCCAGCATGCCCGCATCGCGGTACATTTCGAACTCTTCCATGCCGTGGGACGGAGCACAGTGCACAAAGCCTGTGCCCTCGGTGTCGGTGACAAAAGGTGCCGCGCGGAAGTCGCGGGGCGCGTCCCATTCGCCGTTAGACCCCTCAGTACGGGCCAGCGGATGCTCTACCGTGACCTGGGCCAATTCGTCGGCGGTCACGTCGCGTACGCGTGACCATTGCCCGGGTTCCAGGCGTGCGCGGGTCAGCACATCCTCGGCCCGGGCATCCGCCAACAGGTAAAGCTCGCCGGGCGCCGCCCAGCATTCGTCCGGCGTCGCGTCTACCCGGTAAAGCCCGTAGGCAAACTCGGCGCCGTAAACGACGCCCTTGTTGGAAGGGATGGTCCAGGGCGTGGTGGTCCAGATCACCGCCTGGGCGCCCACCAGGTCCTCGGGCCCGTCGATCACTGGGAACTTGACCCAGATTGTGAAGCTCTCTTTGTCGTGGTATTCCACCTCGGCCTCGGCCAGGGCGGTCTTTTCGATGGGCGACCACATGACCGGCTTCGACCCGCGATAAAGCGAACCGTTGTCCAAAAACTTAAGAAACTCTTCTGCGATCACCGCTTCGGCCCGGTAATCCATCGTCAGGTAGGGGTCGGCCCAGTTGCCGGTGATACCCAGGCGCTGGAATTCATCGCGCTGGATATCGACCCAACCTTCGGCAAAGCGTCGGCATTCCTGGCGGAAGTCGATCACCGGCACGTCGTCTTTGTTGCGGCCCTTCTTGCGGTACTGCTCTTCTATTTTCCACTCAATGGGCAAGCCGTGGCAGTCCCAGCCGGGGACGTAGCGGCTGTCGAAGCCCATCATCTGGTGGGACCGTACCACCATGTCTTTGAGGATCTTGTTGAGCGCGTGGCCTATGTGCAGGTGGCCGTTGGCATAGGGCGGCCCGTCATGGAGCACAAACGTCGGGCGATCGGTCTTTTTGCGCAGCCGGTCATAAAGACCCAGCCGCGCCCAGTGGGAAAGCCACTCGGGCTCTCGTTTGGGTAGGCCCGCGCGCATGGGAAATTCGGTCTGCGGCAGGCGTAGGGTGTCCTTGTAGTCAGGGGTATCGGCACACATCGGGGGTGTCTTTCGTCAGAAATCGTTCATTCGGGATAGGGGCCGGTACGGCGTAGGGCCCGGCAAAAGGTGTGTCCCGGCAGGCCGTGTCAGCCCACCGGGCTGCTAATTCGTATCACGCGCCCGACTGTCATCATGTCCCCGCATACCGCGTGGGGCCAGTTGCGTCCAGCGCCAAGGACAGGGCCAGTTGCCCGGGCCGTCGGGCAGTCAGTCGCCGCGCCCGCCCGGGGCGCCCGCGGTTCCAGTTGCGCTATGCGATCCGCTTGCGCCGTTTGAGCTGCTCGCGCCGTGCGTTCCTTTTGCCCCGCTGACCGGGAAAGCGCCATAGCCTTTGGCGCTGATGGGCGACGGCGTACTCGACCGGCTCAGCATCCATTCCCGGTAGCTGATAAAGCTCACGGCCGCGATGATGATCGCCCCACCCGCGAGGATGAAGGCATCGACCGGTTCGGCGAAGACCACCGCGCCAAGCGTAGTGGCCCAGACCAGTTGCAGGAAGGTGACCGGCTGCGTCACCGCGATGGGCGCCGCGGCAAGGGCCTTTGTCATCGTCCAGTGACCGGCGGTGGCAAAGACAGCGACGATGGTGAGCCAGAACACCTCGGTCACGGTCACGGGCACCCAAACCGCGATGGCAAACGGCGCGAGCACAACCGTTACGCAGACTGTTAGCATCCCAACCACGACCGCCGCGCTCGACCCCATGGCAAGCGGTTTCGCCAAAAGGTAGCTTAACGCAAAAATCGGCGCGACGATGACCATGGCGGTCTGGCCTGCGTTCAGTTCCTGAAAGCCCGGGCGTAGAATGATCATGGCGCCCAGGAAGGCCACCAGGATCGCAGCGATGCGACGGGCGGCCAGGCGTTCCCCCAGAAAAAGTGCGGCCCCGATGGCCACGTAGATAGGCGACAGGTAGTTGAGCGCCGTCACCTCGGCGATGGGAATGCGCGCCATAGCAAAAAACCAGAGCATCACGCCGACACCGTGGGCCAGGCCGCGAATCGCAAAAAGACCCAGGGTGCGCCCGGACATG
>JBCCMR010000250.1:0-4909 GCA_039026255.1 Pseudomonadota bacterium | reverse complement strand
ATATTTGCTGGGGTGGCAAGAACTTTCAATTTCAATCCCCGGCCCAAAAAGCCTGGATGGACGCCTGCGCGGGCGCCGGTCTGACCTGCCCAACCTGGCCCGAAGCTTATGGTGGTGCCGGCTTTACCCGGGCCCAGGAAAAGGTCTGGATCGCCGAGACGGACGCCATCAACGCACGGCCGCCGCTCCTGTCGTTTGGCATCTGGATGCTGGGACCAGCGCTTTTGCACTTCGGCACCCACGATCAGAAACTCCACTACCTGCCGCCCATCTGCCGCGGCGAAGTGCGCTGGTGCCAGGGCTATTCGGAGCCGGGCTCGGGCTCGGACCTGGCATCCGTCCAGTCTAAGGGCGAAGACCAAGGCGATCACTGGCTGGTGAACGGGCAAAAAATCTGGACCTCGTACGCCGACCAGGCCGACTGGATTTTTGCGCTGATCCGCACCGACCGCGAAGCACCCAAACACAAGGGTATCAGCTTCCTTTTGATCGATATGAACGACCCCGGCGTCGAAACCCGACCAATCAAACTGATCTCAGGCTCGTCCCCGTTCTGCGAGACCTTCTTCACCGATGTGAAAGTCCCCAAAGACCGGATCGTGGGCGAAGAAAACCGCGGCTGGGATGTGGCCAAGTACCTGCTGACCCACGAGCGCGAAATGATCTCGGCTGGGGGGTCGGGCCGGGGCGGCTCGCGCAGCTTGGCGCAGGTCATATCCGACAGCGGCACCGATCTGAATGCCGCGCCGATCCGCGCCGAAGCCTTAGCCTGCGATATAGAACAGCTTGCAGTGGAACTGACGCTGGAGCGCTACAAAGACCAGGCGAAGGCCGGTCAGGGCGTGGGCGACGCCTCGGCGATGCTGAAATACATCGGCACCGAACTCAACAAACGCAAGCATGACCTGATGATGTCAGCGGGCGGGTCCGAGGCCCTGGAATGGGGAGGCACCAACGGCGCGCTCGCGTCCGAGTGGCTGCGCACCAAGGCCAACTCGATCGAGGGCGGCACCTCCGAGGTGATGTTGGGCATCGTCTCGAAACGCGTTCTCGGGCTGCCGGGCTAGGGCGCGGCTATGGTCGATCTGGTCCTGACCGAAGACGAAACCATGCTGGCGGACGCCGCCCGAGGGTTTTTGGACGGCGCCGCACCGGTGTCGGAATTCCGCAAGTTGCGCGACGCGGGCGAAGCCTATGACCCCGCGCTGTGGAAGCAGATGGTCGACATGGGCTGGACCGGCGTCCTTGTGCCCGAGGCGCAAGGCGGATCCGACATGGGCCACGCGGCGGCCAACATCATCGCCGGGGAAATGGGTAAGACGTTGGTGTCGTCGCCCTTTATATCGACAGCGGTCATCGCGGCCACAGCGCTGCGCGCGGCGGGCGCTGACGCGGCGCTGGCGGCTATCGCGGACGGCTCGGCCACATACGCGATTGCGGTGGACGAAGGCGCAAAGCACGACCCGAACGCCACGCAGATGCAGGCCGCGCCGTCTGGGAACGGTTTCACCCTAAGCGGGTCAAAAACCTTTGTGGCCGATGGCGCCAAGGCGTCGAGGTTGATCGTCTTGGCACGCACGGCCGAAGGGCTCACCGCATTTGACATACCCGCCGACCGCGACGGGATTGAGCGGACAACAATGGCCATGATCGACGGCCGCGATGCGGCGCGCATCACCTTCGACGGCGTGGATGCCACCGGGGAGGAGGTGCTCGGCTCGGTCGATGATGCCATGGCTGTGCTGGGCCCTGCGCTCACCGCCGGGCAGGCGGCACTTGCGGCGGAAATGACAGGCCTCTCGGCGGCGGCCTTCGACATGACCGTGGGCTACCTGAAAGAGCGAAAACAGTTCGGCGTGCTCATCGGCCAGTTCCAGGCCCTGCAACATCGCGCGGCGCACCTGTGGTCGGATATCGAGGTGACGTCCTCGGCTATCCTGAACGCCGGGCGCATGCTTGACGAAGACCCCGACAGCGCGGCGCTGGCGGTGTCGCTTGCCAAGGCGCGCGCCTGCCAGACGGCAAAGCTTGCCGTGGCCGAAGGGGTGCAAATGCACGGCGGCATCGGCATGACCGACGCCTACGACATTGGCTTTTACATGAAACGGGCCCGCGTGGCGTCGGAGTGGCTGGGCGACTACAGCTACCACGCCGAGCGACTGGCTGCGGCGCGCGGGTACTGATGGCCCGCCGCACGGGCGCCCGGGCGACCGGCCCGGGCTGGGGGAAAGGACCCACACCATGAGCATCCGTTTCGACGACCGGGTGGCCATTGTCACCGGCGGGGCCATTGGGCTGGGCCGGGCCCATGCCCTCGGGCTTGCGGAACGGGGCGCCAAAGTCGTGGTGAACGACCTGGGCGCTGCTTCAGACGGGACAGGTGGCGCGGTTTCGGCTGCCCAGGCTGTGGCCGACGAGATCATTGCCGCAGGTGGAGAGGCCATGGCCCACGGGGCCGATGTCACCGACGAAGCGCAGGTGGCCGACATGGTCGCCCAGACTCTGGATCGCTGGGGCCGCATCGACATTCTGATCAACAACGCGGGCATCCTGCGCGACAAGACCTTCGCCAAGATGACGCTCGCAGACTTCAAAACCGTGGTCGATGTTCACCTGATCGGCACGGCCACCGTGACCCACGCGGTCTGGCCGATCATGCGGGCACAGAAATACGGGCGCATCGTTCTCACGGCATCGTCGTCAGGCATCTACGGCAACTTTGGTCAGTCGAACTACGGCGCAGCGAAGACGGGGATGCTGGGGCTGATGAACGTTCTCCACCAAGAGGGCGCGCGCGACGACATCCGGGTCAACACCCTGGCGCCCACCGCCACCACACGCATGACTGAGGAGCTGTTCCCGCCCCCGGTGGGGGAGCTTCTACAGCCCGAAACTATCACGCCGGGCGTTCTTTACCTGGTGTCCGAGGACGGACCAAGCCGCGTGATCCTGGGCGCGGGCGGCGGCTGTTTTGCCCAGATACGCGTCTACGAAACCGAAGGCATCACCCTTTCGGGTAACGCCCTGACGCCGGAAACCGTCGCCGAGCAATTTGCCCACGTGACAGACCCAACTGGCCAGCGCGAGCTGACCCAAGCCTTTGAGCAGACAAACAAATACGCGGAAAAAGCCGCCGCCGCCAACGGCGTTTCCCTGAAATCGGAGGACTGACCATGCGCGATGCACTCATCGTATCCACCGCCCGCACCCCTATAGGCAAAGCCTATCGCGGCGCCTTTAACGCAACGCTCGGCCAGGAAATCGCCGGCCACGCGATCAAGCACGCCGTGGCGCGCGCAGGCGTTGAGGGCGCCGAGGTGACCGACGTGATCATGGGCGCCGCGCTCCAACAGGGGTCGACGGGCACCAACATCGCCCGCCAGGCCGCCGTCCGCGCCGGGCTTGGCACCACCGTCGCAGGCATGAGCGTCGACCGCCAGTGCGCGTCAGGCATGATGGCCATTGCCACGGCCGCAAAACAAGTCATCCAGGACGGGATGGACGTCTGCGTTGGCGGCGGGGTCGAAAGCATCTCGACCGTGCAGTTGCCCAAGATGTTCGTGGACCCGGACCCCTGGTTCAAAGAGCATCAGCCCGATATCTATATGTCGATGCTCGAGACGGCCGAAACCGTGGCCGACCGCTACGGCATCAGCCGAGAGGCCCAGGACGAATACTCGGCCCAGTCCCAGGCGCGGACCCACGCGGCCCAGGAGGCGGGAAAATTCGACGACGAGATTGTGCCGCTCACCACAGTGATGAAGGTGCAGAACCGCGAAACCAAAGAAATATCGGACCACGAGGTGACGCTTGCCAAGGACGAAGGCAACCGCCCCGGCACTACCGCCGAGGCCTTGTCGGGCCTGCAACCGGTCTTCAAGGACGGTCTTGTGATCCAGGAAGGGCGCTTTATCACCGCCGGCAACGCCAGCCAGCTGAGCGACGGCGCCTCAGCCGCAGTGGTCATGGAAGCCAAAACCGCCGAGAAGAACGGGGTAGAGCCCCTGGGCCGCTACGTGGGCGTCATGGCCGCGGGCTGCAAACCCGACGAAATGGGCATCGGTCCGATCTACGCGGTGCCGAAGCTGCTGGAGGCCCACGGGCTCAAGATGGACGACATCGGTCTGTGGGAACTCAACGAGGCCTTCGCGGTGCAGGTGCTCTACTGCCGGGACCACCTGGGCATCCCGAATGAGCTTCTCAACGTCAACGGCGGCGCCATTTCGGTGGGCCATCCTTACGGCATGTCAGGCGCGCGCATGGTGGGCCACGCGCTCATCGAAGGTAAACGCCGCGGGGCCAAATACGTGGTCTGCACCATGTGCGTCGGCGGCGGCATGGGGGCAGCGGGTCTTTTTGAGGTTCTTTAACCAGCCAAAAACCCCGTGGCCTGGTCGCAGCCTAAGCTGCCCAGGCCACGGGGTGTGACCGGGCGTCACCGGCGCCAACCGGTGGCGCGCACCTTACGTCACGTCCCCACCACGCCCTTGCCAACCCACCGGGTGCCCCGCACAGTCGCGCCCGACATCCCTGAAACGGACCCACACGGACCTGCCAATATGACCCGACCTTGGAACGCCATCCACGACGACAGCCACCTGCCCGCACAGTTGCAAAACCTGCGCCTACCGGTGGTGGGATCGCCGCTTTTCATTATCTCGAACCCAGATCTTGTGATCGCCCAGTGTAAGGCGGGGATTATCGGATCTTTCCCAGCTCTGAACGCCCGCGAAGCAGACGGTGAGCCGCCGCTTCTTGACGCATGGCTTACCAAGATCACCGAAGAACTGGACCGCCACAACCAGGCCAACCCGGACAGCCCGGCGGCGCCCTACGCGGTCAACCAAATCGTGCACCGCTCAAACGCTCGGCTTCAGCGCGATATTGAGATCTGCGTAAAGCACAAAGT
>JBCCMR010000249.1:0-4918 GCA_039026255.1 Pseudomonadota bacterium | reverse complement strand
GCGCAGATTTGGACAGTGATCGGGGCCCTGGCGATCGGCACCTATTTGATCCGCTATTCTTTTTTTGGGCTCATCGGCGGGCGCGAACTGCCCGAATGGGCCCTGCGCCACCTGCGCTATACGGCCGTGGCGGTGTTGCCGGGGCTGGTGGCGCCGGCGGTCATATGGCCCACGGCCACCGGTGGCAGCCCGGACTTGACCCGGGCGGCCGCGGCAGGGGCGGCGCTATTGGTGGGGTGGTGGCGCAAAAGCCCGATCTGGGCGATCGTGGCCGGGTTTCTTACGCTTTATGCGCTGTCGGCCCTGCACTAGGCCGACCGCTTCCTTAACGGAGCGCTGGCGCGCACGCCTTTTTAAGATTCCCGCCCGCGCGATTGGTGGAACACGGGCGGGGCCGGCCGGGTCAGACGATGATGAAGTCTGGGCTTGGCAGGAAGAACGCCCCGTCAAAGCTGAAGTTGGTGAAGGTCAGGCTGTCGTCGCCGAAGCTGAGAACGACCGAGTCCGTGAATTCGTCGATCCGTGAGGACCGGCTGAAGTCCTCGAAGTCCGCGAAGCCGAAGGCGCTCAGGTCGAGTGTATCCTCGAACACGTCAAAGTCGCGCAGGATGTCTTTGCCATCGCCTTCGCGGAAGATCACCACGTCCGCGCCGGTGCCGGTGCGAATGTCGTCGTCGCCCCAGTTGCCGATGATGGTGTCGTCCTTGACGCCCGCAAGGATGGTGTCGTCGCCCGTGCCACCGTCGATGGTGTCCTTGCCACGCCCGCCCAAAAGCCGGTCGTCACCGCCGCCGCCGTCGATCAGGTCATTGCCGCGCCCGCCGGTGATCTGGTCTTTGCCGCCCTCGCCGCGCAGCACGTCAGAGCCTTTGTTGCCGAAGATCAGGTCAGCGCCACGGCCACCCAGGACCAGGTCGTTTCCGTTGCCTGCGCGGATGTCATCTACGCCGCCGTTCCCGTCAATTAGATCGTTGTCGCCGCCGGTGCGGATTACCGTGTTGGCGTTGCCGTCGATTACGAAGTCTACATCGTCGGTGCCGTTCGATTGGAGGATATCGAGGGGCAAGAGCACCTCGTCGATCTCGTGCACGATGCCGTTCGAGAAGAGCAGATCGCGGGCGAAAACAAGCGCCGAGATATTGTCGGGTTCCTGGTCGATAACAATGCCGTTTTCGATGATCACCGGCTCTTCCGCCAGGGTCATCAGCGTTTGGTTGTCGACCTGGCTGGCGAATTGCAAGTCGTCGCCGATCACATGGTAAAGCAGGATATCGGTGAAGAGCGCATTCGGGAATGCGCCGCCTGACAGAAGCGTCAGCGCCTCCAACAGGTAGTCGAAGACGTCGTCGGTGCTGGCTGTGATGGCGTCAGTCATGCCCAGGTCGCTTGCCAGGAAACGGAAAGCGCCGTCGCCGGGGGCAAAGACAGTCAGGTCAACCGCTTCATTCTGGAGCACCGCGTCCAGGCCGGTGAATTCCACCGCCAACGATAGGATTTGGAAATCGCCGACGCTATCGCTTTCCAGGAAGCTGCCGATGGTCGGGGCGTCATTGCCCGGCAAGTCCACGGGCAAAAGCACCCGGTTGATGACATGCACCACGCCGTTATCGGCGCCGATATCACCTTGGATGATCTCTGGGTCAAGCACGTCGGGTTCGTTGTCGCCGAGGCGCAGACCTTCGGGCGCGATGGTGGCGCCGCTGAGCGCGGTCGGCAAGGTGTCAAAGCCGCCGATCAGGGCGGCGGATTTGGCGCCGGGCGACACGTGATAGAGGATTACGTCGCGGATTACCTCGGCGCCAAGCCCGTTTTCCAGAAACGTGCCGATGGCGCCGGGCGTGAACACGAAGTCGCTAAATCCGAGCGCTTCCGCGAGGGCCAGGAAGGCATCGTCGGTGGGGGCAAAAACCGTCAGGTCCTGAGTTTCGTCGCTAAGCGTCGCGACAAGGTTTGTTCCTGGAAGCGATGCGTCCACGAAGGTCGCCAGCTGAAGCAGTGTCTGAAAATTGCCATTTTCTGTGGCGATCTGTGCGATTGTGGCCATTGTCCGGCTCCCGTTTGATTTTCGTTCATACCCCTTAACCCGCTGCAAAATGTGCGGATTTTACCGGAGCTGTATATCCCATGGGTCTCGATGGCGCCAAATCGCAAGGCTTAGCAAAGTCAGCCGAAAATATGTTTCAAATCAGATATTTTTGGGGCTTTGGGGTATTTGGAAACAAAGTGTTTCCACCCCGGGGCGGTGCCGCGCCCGAGAGCGCGACACCCTTAGGATGATTAAAGGATAAAGTTATCCTCGGTCAGGTTGTGAATATTTGAGCCGATCAACAGCATCGACGCATTGCCCACCTCGATCTTCGTGGCAAAGTTCTCGTCGGTCAGCACTGACTGCACCGCGGCAAAGTCCGCGAAGCCGAAGTCTGACACGTCGATCTTGTCGCGCTGGCCCGAGAAACCGATGACCACATCTTCGCCGCCGTTTTCCTCGAAGATCAGCACGTCCGAGCCGCCGCCCGAGAACAGCAAGTCGTCGCCGCGCCCGCCGTCAAGCGTGTCGTCGCCGCCACCCCCGAAGAGCGTGTCGTCACCGCGCCCGCCGGCCAGGAAGTCGTTGTCGCCTTCGCCCAAAAGGATGTCGTCGCCCGCGCCGGCGAACAGCTCATCGTCGCCCTGCTTGCCAAAAAGCTTGTCGGTGCCGTTTCCGCCGTCCAGCAGGTCGTCGCCGCGCCCCCCGAAGAGGTGGTCGTCATTGCCGCCGCCAAAGAGTACGTCGTCGCCGCGGCCGCCTGCGATAAGGTCATCGCCGCCTTCACCTGCCACATAGTCGATATCTTCGCGCGAGAAGATGCGCCCGTCGCCATCACCGTCGAAGATGATGTCCACGTCGCCCGCGCCGTCACCGGCAAGCGGGTTTACGGGCAACAGGACCCCGTCGATTACGTGCACAATGCCGTTCGCCGCCTGGATGTCGAGCTGCACCAGGTTGGGGTCGGGCAGGGGCGCTGCGTCTCCCAAAGCAGGCAGGTTCACGGTGATAAGTCCGCCCTGCAGGGTCGCGATGGTCGCCGCCTCTGCCACCTGGCTCGACTGCAGGCTTTGAGGTGCCACGTGGTAGGTCAAGACCTGCGACAGCAGGTCAATGGCATTGCCGCCCGACAAAAGATCAAGCGCGTCGAGGATAAACGTCGTTGCGCCTGCTTCGTCGGATCCGGTGAAGCCCAGGTTCTGGGCCAGCCCGATAAAGGCTGCGTCTGTTGGGGCAAAGACCGTCAGGTCGGCGCTTTCGTCGGCGAGGGCCCCGGCCAAGTCAGCAGCAGTGACCGCAGCGAGAAGGATGTCGAAGTCGCCGTCGTTATTGTCAAAGCCGTTGCCCGAAGCCGCGACGATGTCCGTGATCGTGGGTGCGTCGTTGCCGGCTACGTCGATTGGCAGCATTACCCGGTCAATGATGTGCACAACGCCGTTGTCGGCAGCCACATCGCCGGTCGAGATAGACGCGTCTAGTAGGTCCGGTTCCAGATCGCCAAGGGTCGGGCCTTCGGGCGTGATGTCGGTCCCCAGAAGCGTTTCCACCGCTGGCAGGTCGCGGACCTCTTGGGCCGACTTTGACCCTCCCGACACGTGGTAAAGCAGCACGTCCCGGATCGTCTCGGCAGGGAGCGCGCCGACGATGAAGTTGGTAACCGCGGTTTCGTCGGTCACGTCGCCCATGAAGCCCAGATCAGCGGCCAATTGGCCAAAAGCGGCATCGGTCGGGGCAAAGACGGTCAGGTCCTGGGTTGCGTCGTCCAGCGTTGCCACAAGGCTTGTGTTAAGCTGGTCGTCGACGAAGGTTAGGGCTGAAACGAGGATATTGAACGCATCGTTTGTGGTCGCGATGCCAGTGATTGTCGCCATGTGAAAACTCCCTGACGGTGATGGGCATCCCGCGGTCAGGATGCGGGACACGAAAGCTACTCCGCCGCCTAGGATTTGGTTCTCTCGAACCTGTGATAAAAAATATGACACCGGGCCATGGGTCTTGAAATCGTTTTATATCATATATTTAAGTATGATAACTTTAGATTGATTGGCGGTGATTGAACCAACTGAAGGTCCTATGCGTTCACGCACGCGTTCTGTTTTTATTCAGCCTTAATGCTGCAGACCGATACCCCAAGGGCGCCGCGGACCGCATGTCCCGACGGATGACAACAGCTTTTGGGGTTGGTAGCCTATCCCGACAAGCAAGCCATTGGGGTTCATACGCATGGGCGACGGCAATCAGATCATCGGCCTGGTGCGGTTTTCTTACATTTCAAAAGGCGGCTTTGCCCACAGCCATGACCCCCAGCAAGAGCAGGAGCGGTTCATCTATGACCCTGCCCGGCTGGAGCGCCGTTTTTCACTTTTTGAAAAGCTCTGCTTGCCTGGGCTGAAGTATCAGAGCGACCAGGACTTTAAAGTGATTTTCCTAATCACTCAGAGCTTCCCGCGCCTATGGCGCGACCGATTGGAGGAAGCAGTGGCGGGTTGGGCCCCTGGGCTTGTGATGGCAAAGCCCTTTATGCCCCAGTTCCGCGCCATCCGCGCCTGCTACGAAGAGACAGTCCGCGAAGACGTGCCCTTTACCACAACCTTTCGTCTCGACGACGATGACATGCTCGATCGTGATTTTATCGCCCGACTAAAGCGGGTGTCGCTGCCGCTGACAGGTGTGAAGGGCGACGGGGCGCCGGTAATTATCAGCTTCAACCGGGGCGTCTATCTAGAGATCGGTGCCAAGGGAAACCGCATCTTCGACGCCTGCGAACGCACGCCGTTGAGCGTGGGCACGGGTATGATCACCCCGACCGGCGCGCGCGAAAACGTCTATTCGCGTAACCACCGCAAGCTCGCGGCGTTCTTTACCGCTTACTCGGACGTGGACGCGCCCAGT
>JBCCMR010000248.1:0-4933 GCA_039026255.1 Pseudomonadota bacterium | reverse complement strand
TGGCGCGCTGGATGGTGCATGGCGCGGCAGATATCTCGATGCGCGAGTATGACCCGCGCCGCTTTGGCAGCTACGCCACCAAGGAGTGGCAGGTCACCAAGGCGCACGAAGACTACTGCCTGCGCCACGAGATCCCTTTTCCGCACTTCAATCGCCTAGCCGGGCGGCCGGTCAAGCCGTCGCCCCTTTATGACCGGTTGCGCGACAAAGGCGCTGTCCATGAAGAGGTGTTCGGCCACGAACGCCCGCGCTTTTTCGCCCGGGGCATCGCGCAACGGGATCACTACAGTTTTCGCCGTACACCCGTGGACGCCATTGTCGCAGCCGAGGTCCGCGCCGTGCGCGAACGGGCGGGCATCATGGATATATCCGCCTTCACCAAGGTGCGCGTGTCGGGCCCGGGCAGTGCCGCCGCGCTCGACCGGCTGTTGGCCAACCGGCTGCCGAAGCCCGGGCGCGTGGGTCTTGCGCATATCCTGGGCCCGGGCGGGCGCATCGAACTGGAGACCACCGTGGTCAACCTGGGCGGCGCTGAGGAGACATTTTACCTGGTCTGTGCGGCCTTCTTCGAACAAAGGCTTTTGGATCACCTTGCGGCCCACGGCGTGGGCGGGGTGACAAACCTTTCGGACCGCTGGGCGGCGCTCGCGCTAAACGGGCCGCGGGCGCGCGATATCCTGGCGGCCTGCACCGATGCGCGGCTCGACAACGGCGCCTTCCCTTGGATGGCGGCGCGCCAGATCACCGTGGCTGGGCATCCGCTCTGGGCACTGCGCATGTCCTACGCGGGCGAACTAGGGTGGGAATTTCACGTCCCGCGGGAGGCTACTCTGGCGGTCTACGAAGCGCTTTGGGCCGCCGGCGCCGCCCACGGGCTGACCGACTACGGGTCGTTTGCGATGAACGCCATGCGCATGGAGAAGGCGTTCAAGGGCGCGGGCGAACTGACCAACGAGGTCACCTTGGCCGAGGCAGACGTGCTGCGCTTTGCCCGCCGGGACAAAGACTTCGTGGGTGCCGACCGCACGTTCGCGGCGCCCAGATATCTGTGCGCCTACCTCGATATTGAACCCGACCGCCCGGCGGATGCCCGCGAGGGCGCCATCGACGGGCACGGCGGCGAAGCGGTGCTCTTAGGCGGCGCGGTTGTCGGCTCAACCTCTTCGGTGGTTTACGGGCCCACCGTGGGGCGCGTGCTGGCATTTGCCTATCTGAGCCCCGAGGCCGCGCGCCCGGGCACCGAACTAGAGGTGCTGATCCACGGCGCACCCCGCGCCGCCCGGGTTCTGGCAAAACCGGCCTATGACCCGGGCTCCGTGCGACCGCGCACCGATGCCCCGGACGTGGTGCCCGCCCAATGACCCCGCTTGACCGGTTGCTGGGCGCGGTGAAGACGCTCCACGAAAGCGACCCGACGCTCAGCGGCTTCGCCCCATGGCCGGGCGATCTAGCCTCGCCCACCGGGGCACCGGTCACCTGCCCCGTGGCGCAGACCCTGCCGCGGATGAAACTGCCCGGCACCCGCCGCACTGCACCGGTCATCCGCGCCCTGCGCACGGCAGCGCCGCACATGGAATGGCGGCGCACCTACACCGAAGCCGAAGTGGGCAGCCGGTTTCTAGATACCTACGGCTACGTGGAGCTTTTTGGCCCGAACGGTCACTACCGGTCCCAGGAACTGCGCGGGTACCTGGGCTTCTGGGGACCGGACCTGACCTACGACTGGCACGCCCACGAAGCCGAAGAGCTTTACTTCACGCTTTCAGGCCGGGCGGTCTTTTCCGCCGGGGGCGGCGGCAACGCGATGATGTCGCCGGAGACCGCGCGCCAGCACGCGTCGTTTCAACCGCACCTGATGATCACCCTCGACAAGCCCTATCTGGCTTACGCACTCTGGCGCGGCCCTGGGATAGCCGGTCTCCCCGCCATGATCGAGGCTAACGCAGCCGCAACCATTGCCAGCGCCGAAACGCCCCCAGGCGCGCTATGAAGGTAAATCGCCTGACGCTCTGGTCCGTGGACCTGACCAGCCACGAAACCTACTACATGGCCGACGGCAAAACCTGCGCCACGGTCAAGACCCATGTGCTGCGGCTCGATACCACAAGCGGCCATTCCGGCTGGGGAGAGGTCTGCCCCATCCCCCACTACCTGCCCGCTTTCGCCGACGGGGTGCCGGGCACCCTGACCGAAATGGCGCCCCAGATCTTGGGCATAAACCCCCTGGGTATCGACGCGCCCATGCGCAAGCTTGACGGATTTCTGCCTGGCCACGCCTACGCGAAATCCATCGTGGATATGGCGCTTTGGGACCTCTTTGGGCGCTGCACCGGGCAGCCGCTTTTTGCGCTTTTGGGCGGGCGCACCCGGGCAGATATGCCGCTTTATCATTCGATCACCTGTATCGACCCAGACGAGATGGCCCGCATCGCCCGCGAAGCCTATGCCGCGGGGATCCGCCAGTTTCAGGCCAAACTGGGCACCGACCGATGCTGGGAGACCGACGCCGCACGGCTCGCCAAAGTGCGGGAAGCCGTGGGCCCCGGCCCCATCGTCTACGGCGACTGGAACTGCGGCGCATCCCGGCTTCAGGCCACGCGCACGGGCCGTGCCGTGGCGCACCTTGACGTAATGCTCGAACAGCCCTGCAACACGCTCGAAGACTGCGCAGCCGTTCGCCAGGCCACAGGATTGCCCATGAAGCTCGACGAATTGGCCCATGATCAAGCGACGCTCTTGCGCGCCCATTCCTTAGGATGCATGGACGCGGTGGCCCTTAAGCTTTCGAAATTTGGCGGTCTTTCGGCCATGCGCAGGGCGCGGGACCTAACCGTGCACCTTGGGGCGGAAATTTGCGCTGAATGCACCTGGGGGTCCGACATTGTCACCGCCGCCTCACTGCATTTCGCGGCCTCAACCCCGCACGGATCGCTTTTGAACACCTGCGACCTGTCGGGGTACGTGGCGCCCCGCGTGGCCCCGGGCGGGCCTGTGCGCCGGAACGGCCGCATTGCCCCGCCCGACGGCCCGGGCCTAGGCATAGACCCCGACCCGGACGTGCTAGGCGCGCCCATATTGGAGATCAACTAACCCATGCAAAAACTACGCACCCAGGACGAATGGATCGCCCGCGCGGGCGAAGTACTTCCCGCGGCAGGGTTTGGCAACTTCGACCCCGGCATCGTCATCGCCCGGGGCGAAGGCAGCCGGGTCTGGGACGAGGACGGGCGCGAATACGTGGATTACCTGATCGGGTCGGGGCCGATGCTATTGGGTCATGGCCACCCGGAGGTGATGGAAGCCGTACTCGAACAACTGCCGCGGGGCATGACTTTTTTTGCCAACAATGCCCAGGGCATCGCGCTTGCGGAGGCGATCGTCGAGGCGGTCCCCTGCTGCGAGCAGGTCCGTTTTGTCGCCTCGGGCGGGGAGGCGGATATGTATGCGATCCGGCTTGCCCGGGCGTTCACGCGGCGCGATAAAATCCTGAAGTTCGAGGGCGGCTACCACGGGATGAGCGCCGAGGCGCAGATGAGCCTAGCCCCGGCCGTCCGCGTTAACTTCCCCCAGGCGGTGCCCGATAGCGCCGGCATCCCCCGCGACGTGGCCGACGGCGTCCTGGTGGCGCCCTTCAACGACCTGGCCGCGGTGGAGGCGATGCTCGACAGCCGCGACGATATTGCCGCCATCATCGTCGAACCGCTGCAACGGATCATCCCGGCCGAGCCAGGGTTTTTGGCGGGTCTGCGCGCGCTTTGCAACCGCCACGGGGTCCTATTGATATTTGACGAAATTGTCACCGGCTTCCGCCTGGCCTATGGCGGGGCGCAGGAACGCTACGGGGTGGTCCCAGACATCTGCACCCTGGGCAAGATCATCGGCGGCGGCTTTGCCCTGGCTGCGCTTGGCGCCCGGAGCGACATAATGGATCACTTCGACAAATCCCGCGCTGGGGTCGACGGGTGGCTCATGCAGCTTGGAACGCTTTCGGGCAATCCGGTGGCCGCGGCGGCCGGGCTCAAGACGATGGAGGTGCTGCGACGGCCCGGCGCCTACGCAAATTTGCGCGCCACCGGACGCGCGTTGATGGAAATCCAAAGCGCGGCGCTGGGCGCCCGCGGCATCGCGCACCAGATGTGCGGGGATGAGACGCTTTTTGACGTGCTTTTCACCGAGGGCCCCTGCCGCGACTACCGCACTGCACGCCACGACGATACGACGCGCAACGAGGTGTACAATTCCGTACTTCGCACTGAGGGCATCTTCAAGTCCCCAGGCAAGCTTTATCCGTCGCTGGCCATAACCGCCGAGGACCTGGCCCGCACTGAAACCGCCGTGGCCCGCGCCGCTGACGCTTTGGCGGCAGCTTAGTCTTCAAACGGCAGGCCTATATATTCATGGGCCAGCGCATGCTGCGCGGGCTCTGACGACAAAAGCAGGTCGTAGTCGGTTTCGCGGATTTTTGTGTCAAACGGGTCTTCGTCGCGGCAGGTGTGCAAAAGCTTGGTCAACCGCCGGGACAGGTTCTCTGCCGCCCATATGCGCCGCAGCGCCATAGGAGAATAGCTGTCGAGGTAGTGGTGTGACCCCTCTTGGTAGTGCACGCGCAAAGCGCGGCTCAGGTAGTAGACGTCCGAAAATGCCAAGTTGAGCCCTTTGGCCCCGGTTGGCGGGACGATGTGCCTCGCGTCCCCCGCCAGAAAGAGCTTCCCCCACCTAAGCGGCTCGGACACAAAAGATCGCAGCGGGGCCATGGACTTCTCAATCGACGGCCCGGTCTCGATCTGCGCGGCCAACTCGCCCGGGAAACGCGCCAGAAGCGTGTCTCAAAAACGCTCGTCGGAACACTCCTCCGGCGTTTCTGACGAAGACGCCTGAACGTAGTAGCGCGACGGCATCGGGTTGCGCTGGGCAGCCATGGCCATCCCGTCCG
>JBCCMR010000247.1:0-4970 GCA_039026255.1 Pseudomonadota bacterium | reverse complement strand
GACGAAGACCTCAAGGCCCGTCCCCCCGGAAAAGGAAGCGTTTTCAGACGGGTGAGTGCCTCAAATCCTTCGGAGGTTCCCTGGATCGCCCGCGCCATCAACGCACCCGCCTGATTGGCCAGCCCCACCCCGTGGCCGCTGTAGCCGCTTGCGGTCAACACATTGGGCGCCAGGCGGCGCACGTAAGGCATCCGCGAGACGGTGATCGCCAGCGTGCCCCCCCAGGCATAATCGATCCGCACGTCGTGAAGGTCTGGATAGATCGACAGCATCGCCGGGCGCACAAGGGCCGCGATATCGGCGGGGAACCGATATCCATAGGTTTCGCCCCCGCCGAAGACCAACCGGTGGTCATGGCTGCGACGCCAGTAATTGACCACAAACTTGCTATCGGCCACGGCCACGTCGCGGGTGATCAGGGCCTCAGCCCCCGCCTGGCCCAGGGGCTCGGTCGCGACAATAAAGTTATTGATCGGCATTACTCGGGCCGCCACCCCGTCATGCAGACCACCCAGGTAGCCGTTGCAGGCAAGGATTGCGTAGCGGGCCGTCACGCGACCCCCAGCAGTTGTTGCCGTAGCCGGGTCGCCGGGGTTGAATCGGGTGACGGGCGAGCCTTCAAAAATGCGCACCCCGGCGGCGGCGCAGGCCCGCGCTAGGCCCAGCGCGAAGGCCAGGGGGTGGAGGTGACCTGCGCCTTCGTCGAGAAACCCACCCGCAAAGACCCCAGACGGCACCAGCGCGTCGGCGGCCGCTTTGTCGAGCGGGCGGATCCGGTCGTACCCGTAGCGTTGGGCCAAGTGTTCGCCGTTTTTGTGGTAGCCTGCGACCTCGCCCGGTTTCCAGGTCACGTAGGCCACGCCCGAACGCCAATGGGCGTCAATCTCGTGCCGCTCGATTTGGTCTTTGATGCGCGTCTTGGCGTCGAGCGTCATCTGCCAAAGCAGCTTTGCGTCGGCGGCGCTGGCGCTGCGTTCGATATCTTCCATGTCGTTGCGCTGGCCCGTGCCCACCTGCCCGCCATTGCGCCCGGACGCGCCCCAGCCCACGCGCTGCGCCTCGAGAAGCGCCACATCATAGCCCGCTTCCGCCAGATCGAGCGCAGCAGAAAGGCCGGTGAAGCCTGCGCCGATCACCACCACGTCGGCGGTCGCGTCGCCTTTGAGCTGGGCGAAGGGCGCCAGGGGTTCTGTCGAGGCGGCGTACCAACTGGGCGGGTATTCGCCCGCGCGATCGTTGGCGAACAGCAGGTTCAAACCGTCATCAGCAGGTGCTGCCGCTCCCAGGGGCTGATCACTGCCTGAAATTCATCGTATTCCATACGTTTGGCGGCTTTGTAGACCGCAGTAAAATCGCGACCCATAAGATCCGCCAAGGGGTCGCAGGCGTCCAGAAGCGAAAGCGCCTCGTACATGGTCGGCGGTATGTCGCGGTCGGCGTCATAGGCTTCGCCGATGGCGGCCCGGCGCGGGGTGATGCGGTTTTGCAGACCCAACAGACCGCAGGCCAGGGACGCGGCGAGCCCAATATAAGGGTTGCAATCCATCCCCGCCACGCGGTTTTCGACCCGCCGGGCGGGCGGATCCGACAGGGGCACCCGGATCCCCGTGGTCCGGTTGTTTTCCGCCCATTGCAGATTGATAGGGGCGCTGTAGTTGGCCACGTAGCGTCGATAGCTGTTCACATAGGGCGCAATAAAGGGCGTGGCCGCGGGCAGATAGGTCTGAAGCCCGCCGATAAAATGCTCAAAGGCACCCGTGGCGGTGCCATCAGACGCTGAAAAAATGTTGGCACCCGTGCGCCGGTCGAGCACCGAGTGGTGAATATGCATCGCAGACCCGGGCTGTTCGCCCATGGGCTTAGCCATAAACGTGGCATAACAGTCGTGGCGTAGCGCGGCCTCTTTCACCAGTCGTTTGAAGTAGAACACCTCGTCGGCCAGGGCGAGAGGGTGCCCGTGCTTGAGGTTGATCTCCACCTGCCCGGCACCGCCTTCTTGGATGATCGTGTCGATCTCAAACCCTTGGGCTTCGGCAAAGTCATATATGTCGTCGATCACGGGGCCATATTCGTCCACCGCGGACATGGAATAAGCCTGCATTGATGCCGCCCGTCGCCCAGTGCGGCCCATGGGCGGCTCAATGGGTTGATTGGGATCGGTGTTGCGCGCGACCAGGTAGAACTCCATCTCCGGGGCTACCACCGGGTCGAGACCTGCGGCCTCGTAGGCCCTGAGCACCCGGCGCAGCACGTTGCGCGGCACCAGGGGCACGTCGTTGCCCTGCAAATCGGTCACGTTATGAATGATCTGGAGCGTGACGTCCCCGGTCCAGGGCGCTGCCGTGGCGGTGGCAAAATCCGGTGTCAGAACCATGTCACCTTCGGTGTATTGGTTCTCGATCTCGTCCATTTCCACATAGGACCCAGTTACGGTTTGGTAGAAGATCGAATCCGGTAGATACATCTTGTCCAGACGCGAAAACTTGCGCGCCGGCATGCACTTGCCCCGACTGATGCCTGGGGTATCCGATATCACGCATTCGATTTCTTCCAGGCGCCGGCCGTCCACGTAAGCACGCGCCGCGTCAGGCACCTTTGACAGCCAGTCATACTGCATCGCGCACCGAGGTTTGCCCATCGGCGACCGTGCTAGACCCGGCGCGAAAGAAGGCATCAAAAATGTCCGCCACCCGGTCGCCCGCAACCAAATCACTGGCGCTGGCTTGGGCAGCGGCGCGCAAGGCGTCGGGGATAATGCCTTTGGACCGATGCTCAATCAGCCCTTCGAAATAGCCGCGCGTAAATTCCGGGTGGGGCTGCAAAGTGAGCACCCGATCATCTATGGCAAAGCCCGCGAAGCGGCAGAAATCCGTCTGAGCGGTCACCCGAGCCCCTGGCGGCAGGGCCATCACCTGGTCCTGGTGCCAGGCGTAAAGCGGCAACGTTTCGTCGCCCATGGCATAGGACTGTACACCCACGCACCAACCGCCGGCGAACTTCTCTACACGCCCGCCCAAAGCCTGGGCGATAATCTGGTGTCCAAAGCAGACCCCCACCTGCGGGCGGCGCGCGTCAAATGCCGCGCGAATAAAGTCTTCTAGCGGCGCAATCCAAGTATGATCTTCATAAGCACCGTATTTAGAGCCGGTTAAAAGATAGCCTTCACAGGCGTCCAGGGCCGGGATGTCACCCGCTGGAACGTCGTAGACGGCAAAGTCAAACCCGCGCCGAGCCAGATACCGTTGGAAAATGTCGCCGTATTGGCCAAACTCTGGGACAAGGGCATCGGCCACCGGGCCGCACTGCAGGATGCCGATTTTCATAAGTCACCTTGGGAGAGCTTTGACCTTGCGTACACGGGTGCCTGTTCTGCGGCAAGGGGCGCGCTGGACTTGCGCCTGGGGGAGGCGTAGGTTTGCGCCCAACACTCAGACGTTGAACACGGACCGCAGACCATGAACATTCAGACCCCTAAGCTCAAAGCCAAGGACCGCCCGGACCTCAGCGACGGGTTCCAGTGGGACGACCCACTGATGCTCGACGACCAGCTTTTCGAGGATGAGCGGATGGTCCGCGACAGCGCCCGCGCCTACGCCCAAGACAAGCTGATGCCGCGGGTCAAGGACGCCTTTGCTAACGAAACGGTGGCGCCGGAAATTTTCCAAGAGATGGGGGCGATGGGGCTCCTTGGCACCACTATCCCGGAAGAATATGGCGGGCTTGGCGCCGGGTACGTGACCTACGGGCTTGTGGCCCGGGAAATCGACCGGGTCGACGCGGGCTATCGGTCTATGATGTCAGTGCAAAGCTCGCTCGTGATGTATCCGATTTACGCTTACGGGTCTGAGGATCACCGCCAGAAATACCTTCCGGGCCTGGCCGCGGGCACGCTGATTGGCTGCTTCGGGCTGACCGAACCCGACGCCGGTTCGGACCCGGCGGGCATGAAGACACGCGCGGAAAAAACCCCAACAGGCTACAAGATCACTGGCGCCAAGATGTGGATATCAAACGCGCCGGTGGCAGATGTCTTTGTTGTCTGGGCCAAGTCTGAGGCCCACGGCGGCAAAATCCGCGGTTTCGTGCTGGAAAAAGGCATGACCGGGCTGTCGGCGCCGAAGGTCGAAAACAAGATGAGCCTGCGCACCTCGGTCACCGGTGAGATCGTGATGGACGGGGTCGAGGTCGGCGAAGACGCGCTTTTGCCCGGTGTCGAAGGGCTCAAGGGTCCCTTCGGCTGCCTAAACCGCGCCCGCTATGGGATCGGCTGGGGCTCCATGGGCGCGGCCGAGTTCTGTTGGCACGCGGCGCGCCAGTACGGGCTTGACCGCCACCAGTTTAAACGCCCCATCGCCCAGACCCAGCTTTTCCAGAAAAAGCTTGCCGATATGCAGGGGGAGATTGCCCTGGGCCTGCAGGCGGCACTGCGCATCGGGCGTCTGATGGACGAAGCCAAAGCCACGCCCGAGATGATCTCGATCCTGAAGCGCAACAATTGCGGCAAGGCGCTTGATATTGCGCGCCTGTCCCGGGACATGCACGGCGGCAACGGCATCAGCCTGGATTTTCACGTGATCCGCCACGTGATGAACCTAGAGACGGTCAACACATACGAGGGCACCCACGACATCCACGCCTTGATCCTGGGCCGCGCCCAGACCGGGTTGCAGGCGTTTTTCTAACGCCCGCTCCGGCCCCCGCTGCCCGGACGAAGAAAAAGGGTGCCGCAAGGGCACCCTTTTTTGTTTCTCTGCGGCTGACCGGTCACGCGCTTATGCGTCGTCGAGCTCTTCGACAGCTTTTTCCAAGTCCGCTTTACTGACTTCCTTGTCGCTCACCTGAGCCAGTTCAAGAATATAGTCGACGACCTTGTCTTCGAAGAGCGGGGCGCGGATCTGCTGCTGCATCTGGGCGTTTTGCTGCACAAACTCCAGAAACTGTCGCTCCTGTCCCGGGTACTGGCGCGCCTG